>SIAL01000217.1 GCA_009691815.1 Gemmataceae bacterium
GGAACCGAATCGGTCAACCGCTCAAACCGCCCTTCGGCCAACTCCCCCCGGGCCACCTGGCCCCCAAAGCCGCGGGTCGCTCAATCAGTTCAGGAATTTTTTCCTGAACCGATTCCGCCGTTGAAGATTCCTAAAATCCTAAGTTCCTAAGTTCCTAGGGGGGCAAAAGCCTAGCCTCGGCTCCTTCGAAGTCGATCCCCCCGGCGCGCCTTTGGCCATTGTCCAAACCGGCTGAAAGGCACCGCCTCCAATGGGGCAGGCGAGCCAGTGGGAGAGCCAGTGGGTTTTGGCCCTTCCCATAAGTCCATGTCGCCAATAGGGTTTACAGAATCCAAGCAATGGTCTTCGGAACCATAGGTTGGGGGTTCAAGTCCCTCCGGGCGCACTGCGGTCTGTTTTGGGTATTTTGCAATTCTTCCCTATCACCTGAACGGAATTGACAGCAGATCCCATTTGGCCCTATACTAAACACAGAGTAATAAGGTCGTTTCTTTTGTGGGGAATGGGCGTTTTTGGTGAAACTTTTCACTTCACTTTTGCTCCTCTTGGCGTGGATACCCACCGCGTTCCCAACCGCATTTTGCACCTGCACTTGGGCCTCTGAATGGGTCGATTCTTGCGGCTGTTCCGACGAGTGTTGTCCCGATCATCCGGTAGAAAACCTTGTTTCCGATTCGGCAATCGGCCTAGCCCAAACCTTGGCGGATAGTCCCCTCGTAGCGGCCACCCCATCGGATTCGAAAAACGACCACTTTCCTTTGTCTTGTCCACTGTGTGGGCAACATCCAACGAATCCGACCCTTGCACCATTATCGGAGAGTGGCACTTCCCCACGGGGCGAAGACCTAGGTTGGTTCCATCGAATCGAGAACGGCGGTCTGGATTTTTGCAACGGGTTTGAACAGAAAACCTCCTTACACCTCGACCGATGGAATTGCCAAACCAAACTGTATCTAGTTCATCATTGTCTTCTGCGATAACCCCAACCGAATGTTTTTGTCAAAGTACGCCGGATGTACCTGCTTACTGGGTGGCTTTGTAGGATTATACCTTGGCCTCGGTCGGTGTTGTTTCTGGAGGAGAATTCCCATGAGTGTTTCAGTTCAGGCTAATCACGACCCAAATTTGGTACAGGGACCTAGCCCAACGAAGGGTTCTAACCCGGGGATTTTTGGCTACATTCTAGAATGTTTACCCCTCGTTTTTTTCTTGGGGCTGACCGGTTTTCTCGGGTGGGTTGGGCATACCCATCATTGGAAATTGCCGAAATGGTCTTCTCTTGGAACCGAAATCCAAGAGCCATTGAAATGGTGTGACGAACATAGTGTATCCGAGCTAGATTGTGTGGAATGCAATGACTTGTTGCTTCCCAAAGGGAAGGATTTTGGCTGGTGCAAGGTGCATGGGGTTGCCCAATGTGTCCTTTGCAACCCCGAGTTAGCCCAATTGGAAACGGCTCCCCGAGTCGGGCCCACGGATTTGGCCAATAGCCAACGATCCCTGGCCTTTAAGGAAAGGCCAAGCAACAACCCCATTTGTAAAGTCCATCAGCGAAGGATTCAATTTTCCTCGATTGAAGATGTGGACAAGGCGGGCATTGCCTTGGGTCCGGTTTGGCGGCATCCGGCCCTTGAAACCCTTTCCGTATCGGGCGAAATGGGTTTTGATCAAACCGCGGTTGCTCATTTGTCTTCACGGTCTCCAGGCACAGTGTGGCGCGTCCTTAAACACTTAGGCGACTGGGTGAAGCCGGGAGAGGTTTTGGCGTTGGTGGACGCGTCCGAGGTAGGCAAAGCCAAAACCGAGTTGCTTCAGGCCTTTGTCCAATTGGACCTGATGAACCAGACCCTCTCCAGTACACAAGGTTCCGGCGGAACCATTGCGGCATTAAAAATCCGAGAGGCGGAATCAGGTGTTCAGGCGGCTCGCATTCGCCTAGAAGCCGCAAGGCAAGCCCTTGTCAACTTGGGATTGCCGATCCCCGATAAGGACTGGCAAGGAGCGACGGCGGCGAAACTAAAAGACCTTCTCCATTTCCTTGCGTTGACCCCGGATTTGGTAAAGGGATTGGATCCCCACCATGCGACGACGAATCTCATGCCCATCGTCTCGCCTATTTCGGGGGTAATCAGTTCCCGTGAGGTGGTCGCGGGGGAGGTGGTGGACGACATCAAAATCCTGTTCGAGGTGGTGGACAGTAGGAAGCTTTGGCTGACCATTGATGTTCGTGGGGAAGATGTTCGGTGGTTAAAGGTTGGGCAAGTGGTTCGATTTCGACCGGATGGAATGGCGGACGAGCTTTCCACCCGGCTTGATTGGATTAGCACCAAATTGGACCAAAAAACGAGGACAATCAAAGCCAGGGCGGATATTGCAAACACCGATGGCCGACTGAAAGGAAACACTTTCGGCACCGGCCGGGTGATCCTTCGTGAAGAACCCGATGTCATTTCGGTTCCCAATGAAGCCATTCAATGGGAAGGCTGCTGTCATGTTGTTTTTGTACGGGACAAAAACTTTCTAAAGGAAGGTGCCCCAAAAGTGTTTCATGTCCGCAAAGTTCGCCTTGGGGCAAAAGATGACAAGTGGACGGAAATCCCCGCAGGGCTATTTCCCGGAGAGCTGGTTGCCACCAAAGGCAGCGGCCTCCTTTTGACCGAGTTGTTACGAGGCAACCTCGGTGATAGCTGCGCCTGTCACTCTAAGCAATAAGCGGCCTCCCCTATGCTCAATGCGATCATTGATTTTTCGCTTCGGTATCGCTGGCTAGTATTGGCCGCGGCGCTTGCCGCCGCCATTGCCGGAGCGGTTTCGCTTCGATTCTTAGACATCGACGCATTTCCCGATACGACCCCGGTGCAGGTCCAGATCAACACGGTGGTGCCCTCGCTTGGGCCGACGGAGGTTGAGCAACAGATCACCTTTCCCGTGGAACAGGCGCTTTCTGGCCTACCCAATATTGAACAATTGCGATCCATTTCCAAGTTTGGTTTATCCCAGGTTGTGGCGATTTTCAAGGACGGGACCGATATCTATTTCGCAAGGCAACTTGTGAACGAACGGTTGTCCACAGTGCAATTGCCCCAAGGCTTGGAACGACCCAAGATGGGCCCTGTTTCCACCGGCCTTGGGGAGGTGTTTCATTATGTGGTAACGGGCAAAGGTGACGACATCACCCAACTGCGGACTGTCCATGATTGGATCATTAGACCGCAAATGAAAAAAGTTCGCGGGGTGGCCGAGGTAAACTCTTGGGGCGGGTATGAAAAACAATTTCAAGTGCGGATCGATCCGGCAAAACTAGCCAAACATGGCCTTACTTTTGATTTGGTAACTTCCGCCATTCGTGAAAACAACCTCAATGTGGGCGGCGGAGTCATCGAACGGGGCAGCGAAATGTTGCTCGTTCATGGCATTGGACGAACCACCAATATCGAACAAATAAAACAGATTCAACTGTCCGCTATGAATGGGGTTCCCGTCCTCCTTGGCGATGTTGCCGAAATCGTTATTGGCCACGAGGTTCGCCGGGGCGCGGTTACCTTTGATGGCAAAGGCGAGGTGGTTTTGGGAACGGGTTTTATGACCATGGGTGAAAACTCAAATGAGGTCACCTGGGACCTCAAGCGCCAATTGGACAATGTTAAGACAACCCTCTCCGGCAATGTTTCGGTCACCCCGGTTTATGATCGTACCGAACTGGTGAACCATGTCATCGAAACGGTTCGAACGAACCTGTTCGAAGGTGGTTTGTTTGTGATTTCGGTTTTGTTTTTGTTTCTCGGAAACATTCGGGCCGCGCTCATTGTGGCCCTTGCCATTCCCCTTTCGATGCTCTTCGCATTTTCCGGAATGCTTCGGTTTTCCATCGCTGCCAGTCTGCTATCGCTTGGCGCCATCGACTTTGGCATGGTGGTGGACAGCAGCGTGGTCATGATTGAGAACTGTGTCAGGCACTTGTCCCATCCCTCCCCCGGCAAAAGCAAACAACAAGTGATCCGCGAAGCAGCGGTGGAGGTTCGAAGGCCGACGCTTTTTGGTGAATTGATCATCTTAATTGTCTATTTGCCCATTCTGACCCTTGAGGGGATCGAGGGAAAGCTTTTCCGACCGATGGCCCAAACGATCATTTTCGCCCTTGCCGGGTCCATGGTACTTTCGTTGACCCTCATGCCGGCCCTTGCCAGCCTCGTATTGCCAAGAAAAATTTCCGAAAAGGAGCCGCTTTTGATCCGACTGCTCAAAGCCGCTTACCTCCCGATCCTTAGGCTCACCATGCGCTTTAAGATGGCGGTTTTGGCGTTCGCCGTGTTGGTATTGGGGTTCTCCTTTGGAGTGGTGGCTCCGAACCTAGGCTCGGAGTTCATTCCAAAGCTCTCCGAGGGGGCCATGGCCTTGGGAACCGTTCGCCTGGCGGGGACTAGCCTGGAGGAGGTGGTCATGACCAATACCCAGGTCGAAAAAGTCTTGCTCAAAGCCTTTCCCGATGAAATCAACCATGTTTGGAGTCGTTCGGGAATGGCCGAGGTTGCCACCGATCCCATGGGCGTGGAATTGACCGACATATTCTTAATCTTTAAACCCCGAAATTCGTGGAAAAAGGCACGCACCCAAGATGAATTGACCGTCCTTGTCGATAAGGAACTCCGTACCATTCCGGGCTTGAAATTTCAGTTTTCCCAACCCATCGAGATGCGCATCAACGAGATGTTGTCGGGGACCCGCCAAGACCTGGCTGTAAAGTTGTTTGGTGATGATCTGGATATGTTAGGGGTAAAGGCCGAGGAAATTCGCAAGGTGATGCAAGAAATCCCCGGGGTTGCGGACCTTGTTGTGGAGCAGATCACCGGACAACCCGTCCTTCAGGTAAAAGTAAAACAGGATCAAATCGCCCGCTATGGCATCCCCGCCCGGCAAGTGCTTGATGTGATCGAGTCGATTGGATCAAAGCACCTAGGGGAGGTTGTGGATTCCCCCTACCGATTTCCTTTGGTGGTACGGTTACCCAATCATTGGCGGGAAAATCCCGAAGCCATTGGATCCATCCAGCTTCCCACCCCCACCGGGGAACGGGTACCGCTTTCGCGGGTTGCCGACATTAGCATTGTCAATGGTCCCTCCACCATCACCCGGGAATGGGGGCAACGACGAATCACCATTACTTGTAACATTAGGGGCCGGGACCTTGGAAGTTTTGTAGCGGAGGTGAAGCAATCGATCAAAGAAAAGGTAACCCTTCCCCAAGGGCGCTATCATGTTTCCTTTGGTGGCCAGTTTGAACAGTTGGAACGGTCTCAAACACGCCTGTTTATCGTGGTTCCCGTGGCCTTGTTGCTCATTTTTTTGCTCCTCTATGCGACCTATGGCAATGTCCTTGACACCTTACGAGTGTTCACCGGTGTGCCGTTTGCTTGGGTCGGGGGGATCCTTGCCCTTTGGTTTAGGGATATGCCTTTTTCCATCTCCGCCGGGATTGGATTCATTGCTCTTTCGGGGGTTGCCGTCCTTGATGATATGCTTTTGGTTAGCACGGTAAGGCAACTCCTCAAGGCGGGAAGATCCCTGGAAAAAGCGGTGGAAGAGGCCGCCATGATGCGGTTACGGCCGGTTTTAATGACCACTTTGGTGGCTAGCCTAGGGTTTATTCCCATGGCTTTGGGGACGGGCATGGGGGCGGAGGTCCAGCGACCTTTGGCAACCGTGGTGATTGGTGGAGTGATTTCCGCCATGATAATGTCACTGCTCGTTTTGAGAGTGTTGTTTGTGGTGTTTCGATTTCCCGGCAGAAGATCGGCTACGGTGCCGAACCCTGTGCCCTTCCCGGGCCTTGCTACAGACCCTCAATAAGGAAGATTTACGATGCGTGGAAAAATGGGTCTATTTGGTTTTGCCTTACTGATGGTGGTTTTTGCGGGATGTGGGGAGGAGGCTCCTATGAAAAAAGAGTCGGGAAAAAAACCCGAAGTCAAAACCTCCCGATCCGGTAAAGAAACCAAAATCGAGGTAGCCAAAGGCGATGAAAATCATGAGGGGTGGTGGTGTGACGAACACGGCATCAAAGAAGAAGATTGCAGTATGTGTAACGCCAAGGTTGCCAAGGCTTTTCAGGACAAGAATGATTGGTGTAAACTGCACGATCGGGCAAAATCGCAATGTTTTATTTGTGATCCAAAATTGCAGGAATTTTTCGCCGTGGAGTATAAAGCAAAGTTTGGCAAGGCACCACCAGAACCAGATGG
>SIAL01000218.1 GCA_009691815.1 Gemmataceae bacterium
AGCTTTGGTTTGGACGAAAAGTTGCCAAATAAAACTTAAACAAGCCTCATTGGAAGCGTTTCCCGAGCTCCAATTCCAAGCCGAAACCCTGTTGAACCCGCTCCTTTCTGCCCCACCTGTTAAGGCCAGAAAATGGTCAAACTCTCGATGGGCCTTTTTGGTCGCAGCTGCAGTCCTTATCCTCCTTTTCCCCGTTTGGTTCCTGTTTTTGAATCAAGAAAATGGCCAAGGTCCTAGTGGACAGGAATTTGTATTTGCCGATCAAGATGGACGAAAAACCGGGTTGGAACTTGCTCAATTGGAATTGGTTTTTAAGGAAGCGGTAGCCCTTGCCAAGGATCCCAATCGGGTGGATCAGGCCCAATCCAACTTCTCCAAAGCCCATGTTGCCCTTTCGGTGGATGATCCAAAAACAAATGATCTTGGGCCAAAAGAACTGAAAACTATTCTGTTTCTTCCTCAAGTGTCCTTCTCACCTGGAAGTCAGGTGGAAGTTCAAAGCATTTCCTTAAAATCGGCGGATTTGAGCCCGGTTGGTGGGCCATTGAGTATTCGTTATGTCCTCAAGGGGCCAGGGTTTGAGGCCCTAAAGGTCTCTACCGGGATGTGGTTTAAACAGAATAACCAACCCGCTTTGTTCGGCAATGGAACCGAAATCACCGGCATGGGACGGGTAGTTTTTGACCTTCCCGACGAGGTCAATGGTGGCCCTTGGGAAATTGAGGTGTCCGAAGCCAAAGGCCGATTCCCTTCCATCCAGAAAAAAATCCAAATAGAAGGTACGAAATCTGGTCCTATCCAAACGGCTCGATGGGACAAAACCAGCTACAAACCAGGCGATAGGGCCAAGCTAACCATCAAAGTGACAAACCATGACGGAACTCCTTTGCCTGACGCCAAGGTTGGATTAACCATCATCCTTGGAGGCAAACCTTGGAATCCGGAATCCAATAATGCCCGAAAAACCCAAATGGAACGGATTTCGGACACCAAGGGATTGTGTGAATTGGAATTTGTATGGCCCCAAAAGCCCGAGAATGGGCAAAATGAAATCCTCATTCAATCCAGAATCGGGGACTCCTTTCTTTCCGAAAAGCAGGCCCTCCCCTTTTAGGATTATGCGCCATGGTTGGGGAAAAGATCCAATTAGGAACAACTCTTAGTGTTGATCCCTTTGGGTTGATGTCCTAAACTTCAATGGTAACCCATTGGGGGCTGCCCGTCCCCGAGTCTCAAGGTCCCAAGGATCTACCGTGCAAATTAAAGTTGCTTGCCGTCATGGGCACATCTCCGAAGAAAGCCAGAACTATATCAAGGCCAAAGCTGAAAAGCTGACCCACCTTTTTGACCGTCTCACCATGATCGAAGTCACTGTGGACCATCAAAAGGATGGTTTTTGGGTTGAGTTTTTGGTCCAAGCGGAACATAAGCACGATTTCGTGGCTCACGAAAAGTGCAATGACCTTAATTCGGCGGTGAATGCCGCCCTTGACAAATCGCAAATGCAATTGCGTCGCTACAAAGAAAAAATTCAAGACCATCGGCGGGATCCTTCCACGGCGGAAGTTGCTGCGGGCAACCCCGAAACTAACCAATAACTTTCCCTTTCGGAGGCTGGTGCACGCATGCGCCTGTCTGATTTCATCGTTCGGGAAGCCGTGATTACCTCCCTTGTCGCCAACACCAAAGAAGGCGTCATTCGGGAACTGGTAGCCAGTCTTCAGAACTCTGGGCGGATCCAACCTGGGGATGCGGACGAAATTGTCCGGGCTATTCTCAAACGAGAAATGCTTGGATCCACAGCGATAAGTCGTGGCGTCGCGATTCCCCACGCCAAACATGGGTCCATCAAACGCCTAATAGGCACCATAGGTATCCACAATGCCGGGGTCGGCTTTGACAGCAAAGATGGCGCCCCGGTCAATGTGATTGTGATGATTGTTTCGCCTGAAGATCGCCCTGGGGACCACCTTCGGGCGCTGGATAGCGTTTCAAGGGCCCTCAGAAACGAAACCTTTGTGAGCCAAATTCGCACAGCGGGTAATCTGGAAACCATCAATCAATTGATCGACTCTCCCGGGATCCTTGGATAAACACTTAACGCACTCTTTGGCTTTATTTGGAACTTATGGCACGCTCTTTGGAACCTTTTCCCGAAACAACAAACGAGGTCGCCTCGGGCATTCCTGTCCAAGTTGCGACCCGTGAAGTCACCGTGGTGAACCCTCAAGGGTTTCATATGCGGCCGAAAGCCGCTTTTGCGAAAACAGCGGAACGATTCCTTTCTACCGTGACAATTCATTGGGATGACCGTATAGTGAATGGTAAGTCGATGTGGGATTTGATGATGGTTGCCGCAATGCTCGGCAATAAGATCAAAATCACCGCACAAGGTCCCGATGCCGAAAAAGCCGTGGTTGCCTTGGCTTTGTTCATCGAGACGGACCTAGGCGAAGAAGTCTGAGTTTTGCTTTTGGATATTGCATCCTTAGGCTCGTTCAGGCCACATTTATTGAAACACATGGACTGATGGTCAGTCCTCGGAACTTTGGGTTCCGATAACCAGTGGAAGCTGCTCTGCCTGAAAAGGCCCCGATGGCTTCCCTGATACACATAGGCCCGCCGGGGTCAATGCAGGCCCGGCTCCAAAGGTCCACCAAGATTCCGTCTTGGCTCGCCTTTGATCTGGTTTACGGAGTACGCCTTAGGGTCGAAACGCATCCAGATGAGCCCAAACTGCACCCTTCCAAGTCTTCAAAAACTTGGAATGCCTTGGCTATGGATTTCCTGGCAAAAACATGCCGCCGAGTCCAACACTCTTGGCTGATGCTCCGGAAACGGTACCAATCCCTCCTTTGGGGACTGGCCCTTTTGTCAGGCTGAGAGTTCGTTTTCAAAAATCCGACCTCATTCGTTGGCTTAGCCACCATGACTTGATTCGGGCCATGGATCGTCTTCTTAGGAGATTGGCCCTCCCTGTTGTCCATTCTCAAGGATTTCGCCCCAATCCCGCCATGGTTTTTGCCCTTTCGCTCCCTTTGGGAGCATTGGGTTCTGAAGAAATTGTGGAAATCGACCTTCATGGATTGGATTGGAACGGCCCTGAACTGTTGGTTCAATTGAATCAACAGGCACCACCTGGCTTAAACTTCCTTGATATTCAATTGGTTGGAAACAAAGATAGAGCTCGGGTGGAATCCTTGGTTTATCGGACCTTGGTGCCGCAATCGCTTTTGGCCAAAACAAGCCTACTCATTCCTGAAATCGTTGCAAAAGAGGCCCTTTGGGTCCATCGACAAGATCCAGCCGCGCCTCCCATGGTTTTTGTGGATCCCAATTCCCGTTTTGCCAAAAACCTCAAAAGTTCACTCCTAAACCTGACCCTTGGTGATGGTTTTCAGCTTGAAATCACGCTTGTTCCTCAACCCGAGGGCACCCTCAAACCTATTGAAATTTTGGCCATGTTGGATTGGCCACTTAGTTCCAAGGATTTTCCCGCACCACAGTGGGAGCGCACCCGGTTAATCATCGCCGGTGACAACTCCCGAGAAAGGTTACGCACATCATGAAAAAGGAAATGCTGATCAATGTTCTCCAACCGGAAGAATGCCGGATAGCCATCGTAGAGGATGGAATCTTGGAGGAGCTCTATGTGGAGCGAACTGGTCAGGAATCGTATGTCGGAAACATTTACAAAGGGCGAATCGTAAACATAGAACCGGGCATTCAGGCGGCTTTCGTCGATTTTGGCGTAGGCCGTAACGGATTCCTTCATGTTTCCGATGTTGAACCGACCTACTACAGACACATAGAAGGATTTAGCGAAAGCCAAGCCTCGGAAGAGGATTGGGGGGGGGGATCTTCTAGATCCGAAAATCGCCCTGAAGGGGGAGAAAAACGGCCTTTTAGAAGCCGAACCGAACCCGAAGGCGGCAGTCGTGAAGGCGGCAGTCGTGATGCAAGACGACGGGACGGAGGTAGGCGTGACGGGGGTGTTCGGGGTGACCGACGCGGCAGCAGCCGTGGCCCTTCCCAAGGAAATGATCGGCGCCGCCAAATTGTCGATGAATTGAGAAAGGACCTTTTGGAATCAGGGGTCAACATCGAAAACGAAGGCGTTGCCCCGGCCCCCACCGAGGAATCCCGTGAAGGAGAAGCTCCTTCTAAGGAACAACGGGGGCGCCGTCGCCGCCGTGGCCAAGGAGAGGATCGAAGCGAGGGTCGCGGGGGCCGCCATTTAGGGGAAAACCAAGACAACCCGCAAGAGGGTAGTCCACCCGATTCCACTCAAAATTCTGAAGGAGCTTCTTCGGATACTTTTGCCAAAAATCCTAGCCAGCAGGTGGAAGGCCACGACGCGCCCGGCCCCATTTCGCCGCCTACGATGGAATCCCAATCTCGCTTTAGTCACCCCGGGGATGAACCGGAAATCACCCCCCCGTCTATGGGTGCCGGCGGTGAGGAGGACGAACTCCTTTTCACTCCTCGAAAGCAAACCACGGTTTCGCAGCAAACCATTTTATCGGTGGAGGGGAATCAGCCCCTTTTCTCAAGCAGTTCCGCACCGGTAGCACCCAAGGTGGTCGAAGAACTTGAGGAAGATGCCCTCATTTTCCGTACCCGAACAAGCGTTCCAAGCCAACACTTTATTGAGGAATCCAAACCGGCCGAAAATATCCAAACCCATTCCAGGGTGGTTATTAGTCACCAGGTTCCGGTGGAAAACCTTGAAGAGGATATTGCGAACCATCTGGGTTTCACCCGTAGGTCCGATTCCTCGGAATTGTCCCAGGCCCCCAGAGAAGAAGCAGCTCCCTTCGAAGGGAGTCCTTTTGGGGATGCTGAAAGCCCGGTCGAACGCCCCTTTCAACGGCCGGAACGGGGCAATCGGGAAGATCGAGGAGATCGACGCGGCCCACCTAGCCGGAGTGGTGATCGTGAGGGTGGTGATCGAGGTCCCGGTGGTCCTCGAAGGGGACGGGATGCTGGACGCACCGCCACCGATCGTCCTAAGCCATCCATTCAGGATATTTTCAAGCGTGGCCAAGAAGTTCTTGTTCAGGTAATCAAGGAAGGCATCGGTTCTAAGGGACCAACCCTAAGCACTTATGTTTCCATCGCAGGGCGCTACCTTGTGTTGATGCCCGGGCTCGACCGGGTTGGGATTTCCCGCAAAATCCTAGATGAGAGCGCCCGGCGCCGGTTACGCATGGTGTTCAATCAACTACGACCGCCCAAAGGATTGGGCTTCATCATCCGAACCGCCGGCGTTGACAAAACCAAGACCGAATTGCAACGGGATTTGGTCTACCTTTCCCGACTATGGCAGGTGGTTGCCCGGCGAATTAAGAAAACAAAATCCCCCGCGGAGGTCTATCAAGAAAGCGATATGATCACCCGGACTATCCGGGATACCTTCACCACCGACATTGACACCATTTGGGTGGATGAAAAACGGGCCTGTGAGCACGCTCAGGAATTCCTTCAATTTGTCATGCCCCAACAGGCCGACAAAATTAAGCATTTCGAAGATAGTGAACCCCTTTTCCACCGGTATGGTTTGGAGGAGGAGATTGCGAAAATCAATCTAAAAAAGGTCCCCCTCCCTCACGGCGGAAGTATCGTCATTGAGCAGACCGAGGCACTTGTTGCCATTGATGTTAACAGTGGCAATTTCCGCACGGACAGCAACAACGCTGAAGAAACGGCCTTCCAGATAAACATGGCGGCGGCCAAAGAAATCGCCCGCCAACTCCGCCTTCGGGATCTGGGTGGGGTGATTGTAAACGACTTCATTGATATGCGCGAAGAAAAACACCGCCGCATGGTGGAGCGGGCCCTGCGTGACGCCATGAGCCGGGATCGGGCCCGAACCAAGGTCCTCCGCATTTCGGGTTTTGGCATTATCGAGATGACCCGCCAACGCATTCGGCCGTCGCTCCGTAGGTCAGTGTTCCAGGATTGCCCCTTCTGCAATGGCATTAGCTATGTAAAGACTTCGGAAAGCATGTCATTGGATGTCATCCGCCTCATTCAATTGGCGAGTTGCCGAAATTACATCTCGAATGTTCGCATTCGGGTTGCCGACGGGGTTGCCAATTTCCTACTTAACAAAAAGCGAAGGATCATCTCTGAGCTTGAACTGAGTGGAAACATGGAAGTCGAGATTTTTGGAGCCCATGGGGTGGCCTCGGAAATGCTAGAGGTCCAATGCTT
>SIAL01000219.1 GCA_009691815.1 Gemmataceae bacterium
GGTGCGTCGCCTTGTTTCCTGGGATGGGGCCGGATCGACCATTTTGTTTCCCAATAGGGGTGAGTTCTTGCTTAGAGTCGATTTTACGGAGATTCCATGGTTCCCTCCATAACAAAGGGCGAGGGGACAAAAACGGAATTTGGACTTCGATTATTCCTTTTTTATACTTGCACAGAATGGGTATTACCCGAACGGGATCAATCAGAGCCTGGGTTCAAACCTTGCTTGAAAAAACCGCAGGTATTTTGGCTCATAAACCAACCGCAGCCCCTTGGTATTTTCGCGATTGTCGTAGGCTGCTTTGACGGCTTCGGCCGTCATGTCCATATGCGCTTGGGTATACACGCGCCTTGGAAGGGTGAGCCTTACTAGCTCGAGCTCCGGGTGGCGATGCTCGCCCGTGGCGGGATCCCGGCCCGCACTGACGATACCCCGTTCCATAGCCCGAACTCCCGAATCCAGATAAAGTTCTGCTGCCAGCATCTGGGCGGGAAAATGTTCCTGAGGCAAATGGGAATAGATCCGCTTGGCATCCAAAAAGACCGCATGACCTCCGATGGGTTTGACAATCGGGATTTGCCAACCGTCGAGCAGGTCTCCCAAATAACGAACCTGACCTATGCGGGCATGGACATAGTCATCTTGAATCGATTCGCGGATGCCAATGGCCATTGCCTCCATATCCCGCCCGGCCATGCCACCATAGGTGTGGAGCCCTTCATAAATGACCACAAGGTTTCGTGCTTCGTGGTAAAGGGCTTCATCGTTTAGGGAAAACCAGCCACCGATATTGACTAAGTGGTCTTTTTTGCCACTCATCCACGCCCCGTCGGTATAGGAACAGAACTCCAAGAGAATTTTGGCAATGGGTGTTTCCTGATAGCCCGGCTCCCGTTCCTGAATGAAGAAAGCGTTCTCGACCATGCGGGTGGCATCGAGGTAGAGAAGAATGTTGTGTTGATTGCATAATTCGCGGACGGTTTTGACATTGGCCATGCTGACTGGTTGGCCACCCGCCATATTTACCGTTCCTGCCAGGCTGACATAGGCAATGTTTTTGGCACCGACCCTTTGGATCAAGGCATTGAGTTTGTCGAGGTCCATATTGCCTTTGAAGGGGTGCAAACTCTGGGGGTCATGAGCTTCGTCAATGATAACATCTTGGAAAATCCCACCCGCCAGTTCTTGATGGAGCCTCGTTGTGGTGAAGTACATATTTCCTGGAACATATTGCCCTGGTTGGATAAGGATTTTACAAGCAAGGTGCTCGGCACCACGCCCCTGGTGGGTAGGAACAATGTGTTTGTAGCCATACACTTCGCGAATCACCGCCTCGAGGTGATAAAAGTTTTTGCTACCTGCGTATGCCTCATCGCCAAGCATGATTCCAGCCCACTGCCGATCACTCATGGCGTTGGTGCCACTATCGGTGAGCAGGTCAATATGAACATCCTCGGATCGAAGTAGGAAGGTGTTGTAGCCGGCCTCAAGCAGGGCGGTTTCGCGCTGTTCCCTGGTGAGGATCCGAATCGGCTCCACCATTTTAATCTTCCACGGTTCGGCCCAAGAACGGCGCCCGAATTGTTGTCCCATCGTTTTCGCAACGGTCATCTGCTTGCCTCCTGTAAACGCCTGGGGAAAGGGCTGTGGTTTTCTACCCCATTTTCAAGTTGGGATGTCTGGCACATCAAGAAAAAAAATCACCGTAAAATTTACACTGTTCACAAAAAACCGTTACGATTTTGCATTGCCGAAGGATTTTTCAAGCGATGGGTAGAAAACGCAACGCACCTGAATTCATGCAATACCGAAGCCTCGTGGGCATTGGGCCATCCTCGAAAACATGGCCCAAATGAGCATCACACCTGCTGCAAACGGCTTCTATCCGTACCATACCGTGGCTGCAATCTCGGTTGCTTTCCACGGCATCGGCCGAGATTACTTGGAAAAAACTGGGCCAGCCTGTGCCCGATTCAAATTTGGTCTCGGAAGAGAAGAGGGCCTGGCCACAGCAAACACACAAGTAGGTGCCTGGGGCGTGATTGTCCCAATAGGCTCCGGAAAATGCCTGTTCGGTTCCCTGTTTACGGGCAATGCGAAATGCCTCGGGGGAAAGCTCACCTTGCCATTGGGCATCGGTTTTGATGATTTTTTCGACCAACATGGCGGCTCCAATCAGGAAAAGGGTATCCAAAGACTATTGATAGGGTGTAATTCAGATTTTTGGGAAATATTGTTTTGGGGAAGGGGCAATTGGTGAATAAAGGCTGGATTGGACCTCCCTCCCCGGAAACAATAAAGAAGATCCAATACATCTTTTGGGATATTTTGAAAAAGGCGATTCTGACCATTTTCTTGGTTTGGCATGGTCGCAAACGCCATCGATTTTGAGGTTTATTGGAGCCGGGTTTGGCGTGGCAGTATTCCCGATTCCTTAATTTTCCGTCGCTAACTTCTGACTCGATAAGCAAAATTGTCCGTCGCCGACGCTTCCGGCACCAAAAGCAATCAGTTCCCCCATGGGCTGGCTCGAAAAGAGCACTTTTCCAAACAGGAAAAACCTTCAGAATAGCTTTCTCGGAGTACTATTACCGCAAACTGCCATCCTCCCGAATGGATAATTTCAGCGGCCGTTTACTCGGCACTTGAGCTTGATAGCGATCCGCATTGGCCCAAAGGGTAATGTCCTCTGGGGCAAAAGGGGTTGGATCCATCTTTAACTCGCCAAGGGTTTGGGCGAATGAGCCCTTTTTCCCCCGGTAGGCTTGTTGCGCTTGGTGGATGCGGCCCAAAAAAAGCCGAGCCTTGGCCTCTTCGTCCAAAGGTAAAGGTTTTAGACCATCCTCGGGCCCAACGAAAACCACCGACCCCCAGCGTTCCGGTAGGTGCATGTTGATTTCTCCTTGAGAGGACCAGACCCAGTTCCGTTCAGGTCTACCCGGTTTCTTGACATATTTGTTATCCTTTATGTCCCATTCCCACTCTACCCGGGAAAAATTGATTCTCCATCTGTCTCCCCTTTTTGGGGGTACTCCTGACCCAACCTCGGCTAGACTTTTCCATGGTAGAAATATTTCCACCGTCCAACCCCTGTCCGTGTCCGAAGGGTCATTGAGAGTTCCGTCGAGGAAGACCGCTGTTTGAATTCCTTTTAGCTCAAAGCTGTCAAGGGCCCGGCCTCCATCCCGATAAGGCTTGGTCAAGAGCAGATCCCAAGTGGTGTTTTTGGCATTCATTTCCAATTCGACATAGTTTTGGCAGTCGCCATCAGAATCAATAAATACTTCAAAATCATTATCGAGATGAAAAATGTAGCTGTCGTGTTCGGAAAAGGTTCCCTGAAGGTGCGGTTCCTCCATCTCCACCCCGATGTATAACCCTTTGGAGTCATGCAGCATTTTTATTTTTGTGGCAAGCGGCGGCTTTGGTTTTTTGTTCCCCTCGATATCGTCGAAGGTTTCCGACCAGGCGGCTTTTTTCCATGCGGGGTCGTCGAGTTTACCGTCGATCAGGATTGGTGAAGTCAGCAAAGGCGCGGCAATGGACTTTGGAAGCCCCGTTTTGGCATCCCCCACCCCGTTTTGCCCTGAAACCAACAGGGAAAAGGTAAGAATCAGCCCTAATACCAAACCGATTTGACGCAACATGGCACACATCTTCCTTTGGCGTTTCATAAACAACGAATGAGCCGTTTCATCACGGTATCGGCAACGAATTTCCCCTCATAACTGAGGCGAAAACCCTGTTCATCCACGGCAAGAAAACCCTGTTCGGCAAGTGGATTTAGTTCCGGCTTGAAAAAAGCGTTGGGCTCAAACCCCGTTTGCTTAAAAAACCGATTGGATTCGATTCCACCCGCGCGTCTTAAGTTTTGGATCATGGTCTCGATAACCCGTTCCCTTGGCCCAAGGGTTTCGGACTGAAAAGCAGGGTTTGACCCTTCGAAACATTGCCTTATATAGCGTTCCAAATCGCGGGTATTGAGGTTTCTGGTCAAGCCCACGAAGCCCGCCGCGCCCATGCCAAATCCGAGATGGGCCTCATTGGCCCAATAGATTTCGTTATGGCGACAGCGTTTGTTTGGTTTGGCAAAATTAGAGATCTCATAATGTTCATATCCCGCCCCGCCAAGGGATTCCATTGCCATCGAATACATCGTTCGCTCAAGCTCTTCGCCAATGGGACGGACCATTCCCAGACGCACTCGCTTTTCCAGCGGCGTACCTTTCTCGTAGGTCAGGCCATAGGTGCTGATGTGGTCGGTCCCAAGGGCGATGGCTTCCACAAGGTCGGCTTGCCAGTCGGGGGATGTTTGGGCCGGGGCGCCAAAGATAAGGTCAAGGGAAACATCCAAATTCGCCGCTTTCACAAGGGCAACGGCATTGCGGACGGCGTCGGGATCATGAGGACGATCAAGGTTTTTGAGGGTTCTTTTGGAAAAGGATTGCGCCCCAAGGCTGATGCGGGACCAACCGGCCTCGGCCAACAATTTTACCTTTTCCGCGGAAAGAGATTCCGGGTTGGCCTCAATGGACACCTCGGCACCCGATTGAACAGGCAAAGCATGGTGTAAAAGGTCGCAAAGTATGGCCAGTTGGCCGAGGTTTAGGTGGCTAGGTGTTCCACCACCAACAAACAAGGTGGCTAGCGGGCTAGGGATAGGCCGCTGTTTCCAAGAACTCATTTCCAAGGCCAAGGCGTCTAAATAGGCGTGGATGCGGTCGTCCTTTCCGGTGGCGATGGCAAAGTCACAGTAGCCGCATTGGTGGGCGCAAAAGGGAATGTGAACATAGGCCGCCCGGGGATGGATCCAGGGTGGGTCGCTTGGTTCGGTAAGGGGGAAGTGGGGAATCATCCGATGTGTCACAGGTTGTCGTAAGATGTCTATTGATGAGGATAGGTGTTTTGGTGAGGAATGTTCATGCCAAGCACCGACGGAAAAGGGGAAGGCTATGAAGCTTGCTGGGAAAGTGGCCTTGGTTACGGGTTCAGGTGGTGGGATTGGCAAGGCTTCGGCGATCGCCTTGGCGCAGGAAGGCGCCGATGTTATCCTCAATGATATTCGCTTTCCAGAAGGGGGCAGCGACACCCTAGACCACATCATTGCCTTGGGCCGCCGGGCGGTGGAAATGGTCTGTGATGTGTCCGACCAAGCCGCCGTGGAGGCGATGTTCACCAAGGCTCAAACCCAATTGGGACTCATCAACCTGTTTGTTAATAGCGCCATTTACAGCGATCGCGAATACTTTCACAAGGCCGACATGGTGGGTTTTCACAAGACCATTGATGTCAGTATGTGGGGGGCGTTTTATTGCCTTAGGGCGTTTACCAACCGACTTTTAGAGGCGGGCCAACCGGGTAGCGCGGTCCTGATCAGCTCCCCCCATGCCTATGTTGCCACCCCCTCGTGCATGGCTTACAACATGGCCAAGGCGGCCTTGGATCAGATGGGCCGAACCGCGGCCATGGAGCTAGTCGGCCACGGAATTCGGGTGAATATGATTTATCCCGGCTGGACGGATACGCCGGGCGAGCGCAAATTTTTCACCGATGAAGTCCTAGACAAGGCGGGGCGGGCCTTACCGATGGGCCGCCTCATGCGGCCCGAAGAGTTGGCTCGCGGGGTGGTGTTTTTGTCCGATCCCGCCAGCGATTCCATTACCGGTTCGACCCTTTCGATTGATGGTGGCACGCAGCTTCCCTGGTGGTCGAAGCGCGGAACAGGCGCATTTTAAGGTCGTTTTAATAGTACAATGAGCAGGCGATTTACTTTTCTTGGAACGGGAACCTCGGTCGGCGTACCCATGCTTGGGTGCGCCTGCGCAGTTTGTCGGTCCAACAACCCAAAGAATCAGCGCTATCGTTGCGCCGCCTTGGTGGAGATTGACGGCACCAATTTTCTGATTGATACGCCGCCCGAACTTAGGCTTCAACTTTTGCGCGCGGGCAACGCCAACATTCATGCCTGCCTCATTACCCATTACCATGCCGACCATATTCACGGCCTCGATGACCTAAGACCGGTCCCCAAAATCATTGGAGGACCCGTCCCCATTTGGTGTTCCGGCGATACGGAGCGCCGTATCCGCGAATCGTTTTCTTATGCGTTTAGTCCCGCCTCGAACCAGATGACTTCGGGGTTCATTCCCAAGTTGACCTTTGACAGACTAAAGCC
>SIAL01000220.1 GCA_009691815.1 Gemmataceae bacterium
TCCCGGGGCGCCGGAAGACATTCCTGCGTGGCTAAGAATGGTTGGCCATATCCTGCTTAAGGCCGCGCCACCTATCTATGATCTAAGGAAGCGATTGGATCCCTAGTGGGTTTTGATTAAGCGTTTTACAACCAAGCAGGTTCAAGGAGTTCCTCATGCCAGCCAGATTTGTAATAAGTCTTACCGTGGGTTCCGATCAGCCCGACCGGGCCACGGTGGCGTTTGTGGTGGCTAATGCGGCGGTGGGCTCCGAACGGGAAACGGTGGTGTTCCTTTCGACCGAGGGGGTACGGTTGGCGGTGGAAGGGGGCGCGGCGGGGATCCATGAGGAGGGTTTTGCCCCATTGAGCGATCTGATGGCCGCATTTGCCCGGGAAGGGGGCAAGATTTATGTCTGTTCCCCCTGTTTCAAACGGCGCAAACTTAACGAGGCGGGGCTGATTGCCGGGGCCGTGATCGTGGGTGGCGCCAAGCTAGTCGAGTTTATGGACCAAGGTGTCCCAAGTATCAGTTACTAGAATAGTTGAAAACCCCAGCTACTTAGGGGATTCCGGCATGGCTTTCCCAATGATTCCCGACGCTTCCTTTGACGGGGGCGACCTTGACTGCGGCAATGGCCTGCTTATCCTCATCCGGCAGCACCTTGGACCGTTAGAACGGGGGCAGGTGCTGCACCTTAGAAGCACCGACAAATCCGTGGCGGAGGATCTTCCTTCGTGGAGTCGGCTCACAGGAAATGACCTGCTAGACTTTCGTACCGAGGGAACCGGCTTGGAAACGGTTCACCACTTCCTTGTGGTTAAGGGGTGCCTTTCCGAAAGAAAGGTGCGGCTCGAAGAAAAATTCGCCCCCAAACCGGTCCTACCCGGGGTGGCCAACCCCATCGGGGACCGGGTTGTGCCTCTGCCTCCACGGGATCAGCTGATACCGCGGCTTCCCAAACTGGCCGTATTTGGCATCGGGTCCATGCCTCGGCCCGCTTGGCTTTTACGAATGCTCCATGAAAAGCTCGAAGGGCGGATCACAGAAGAAGAATTTGAGAACGCGGCGGACGATGCTGTGAGGTTGGTGGTTTCTACTCAGGAAAGTGTCGGGGTCGATGTTTTAAGCGATGGGGAACAACGCCGCGATACCTATTCGAGTTTTGTGGGGGGAAGGCTTTCTTGTTGTCGGCTCATTCCGGTGACCGATCTCCTCCCCTATGTGGACGATCCGGACAAGTTCAAAGCCGAGCTATCCCAGCTGGATGTGCCGGCGGAGAAGGTGCATCATCCGGCGCTTTTGGGTCCGTTGGTAAGAAATCGGCCGTTGGCCCTTCAGGAATTGGCGTTTTTGCGCACGGTGACCAACCGGCCCATCAAGGTTGCCTTGCCCGGTCCCTATTTACTTACCCGGACCCTTTTTCTTGAATGCCTTTCGGAAAAGGTGTACAAGGAGCGGGAAGCCTTGGCCGCAGATGTTGTCCGCCTATTAAGAGAAGAAATAGCGGATCTGTTGGCGCACGGGGCTTCGTTTGTCCAAATTGATGAACCCGTCCTCACCGAGGTGGTCTTTGCTCAAACGAAAAAACGGCGAAGTTTTATGTGTGGGGCCCTTTCCGGAAGACTACCCAAGGATGCGGAACTGGAGTTTGCCCGGTCGATTTTAACCCAAACCCTCGAAGGATTTCCTCGGGAACGATTGGCGATGCATGTTTGCCGAGGAAACTGGTCACGGGATGAATCCGTGGCACTAAGTGGTGACTATGAACCCTTGGTGGAGCTTTTTTCCCAAGTACCGGTGGGAATGTTGCTGTTAGAATTTTCGACTCCAAGGGCGGGGGAAATGAAGGTCCTCCGCGATTTGCCACGGGAGACGAAACTGGGTCTGGGGCTGGTTAACCCAAAGACAATGGAAATCGAATCAGAATCGGTTATCATGAAAAGAGTTGAAGAGGCAATGAAGCTCTTTGGTGCCGATAGGGTTGCCGCCCTTCATCCGGATTGTGGCTTTGCCACTTTTGCGGACAACCCGGTCTCCTCCTTGGAGGTTGCCCGGGCCAAGCTTGAAGTTTTGGCTGGCGTTGCCAAGCGGTTTCGCTAGGATTTCAATGGGATTGGTCCGCTAACAACAGCGGACCCTTTGGGAAAGGGCCGGGTTATGAATCAGTTCTCCGCTTGGCTGCTTGTTCCTGGCAAAGACATTCCCGGATTTTCCTGATTGTTTTCGCGCTAAGAAGCGGCGTGCCCGATTCGAATTCCCCCCGATAACGACCTTGGCTTTTTATCTAAGTTGCCAAGTCTTCGCTGCGCCAAATACCCATCAACCTGTCCCTAGTGCCGTTTTCCCTGTTTGTTTTGATACAATGAGATTCAGAGATTTGGGAGTTTATTCATGAAAAGAGCGAGTAAAGGTTTTACGCTGATCGAGCTTTTAGTGGTGATCGCGATCATTGCGGTCCTGATCGGTCTTCTTTTGCCGGCGGTGCAAAAGGTCCGCCAAGCCGCCTATGGCCTCCAGAGCAAGAACAACCTCAAACAGATCGGCTTGGCCATTCACGGTGCCAACGACACCTTTGGCAAGGCTCCGCCGATGTTTGGTAAGTATGCGTCTCAATCGGCGGGATCGATCTGGTATAGCTTGCTGCCCTACCTAGAACAGGATTCGCTTTTCAAACAAGGCCCCGACCTTGCCAAAAGCGCAGTCGTCAAATCGCTTCAGGCACCTTCCGATATCACCCTTGGAGCAGGCACCTTCGAACTGACCGGGGCCAGTTACAATACCTCGGGAAATAGTCCCGTTCCCGCTTGGGCGACTACGGGAACCACTTGGGGCCTGACTAGCTATGCGGCCAATTGGATGGTCTTTGGCGACATGGGAATGTCCCTTACGGGAAGTATGACAGACGGGCTTTCCAAGACGATGATGGTGAGTGAACACTACGCTGTGTGTCAGCGCCCCACGGGCAATCCTGCCTCGGGCGCGATGCTTTGGGGCTATGGATGGCAAGTTCCCGGCCCCATGGCGCATCAATGGGCTCGCCAACCGGCCCAATTGGCGGCACCGGCAACTGTGACCGATTCGCAATACAACTCGCCCTATTGGGGACGGGCGCTTTGGGTCAACAAAGCGGACGCGGCACCGACCGAATGGACGGGGACCAAGCCTTGGGAATTTCGTTGTCACAAAAAGCCCGAATTTGGACCACCCACCACCAACTGCCATCCTTACAAGGAACAGGCTTACAACTCTAACGCCATCAATATTCTTTTGGGTGATGGCAGCGTGGTCAGCTTGACCTCCGGCATCTCCGACAAAAACTGGTACTATATCGCCAGCCCCAACGAAGGGGACCTTTCTGATGATCCCCAAGCCCCCTAATGGATAACTCTGCCATGGGAACCCCTGCTGTTGTGCCTTCCGTTCAAGGTCGCCAAAATTGGGTGCTTGGTGTGTTGTTGGTGGTTTTGGCGATGGGCATTCCCCTGCTCATGGAGATCGTACCACGGGGGGGGATCGAGGTTGGTCTGCTTCCCCGCCCGGGGGATACGCTGGTTCCCGAGGTCTGGTCCGTGGGAAACTGGATAGCCGGAACCAAGGGCGCCATCGGCCTCAAGTTCTCGGTTCAGGGGGAGGGGTTGCCCCCGGACCAGCCGATCCGCCTTTCCGAAGGGGCGGGTGTGGTATCTGGCACGGTCCAAATCCAATGGCAGGATGAAAAAGGTCTGCCGGTGGGTTTGCCGCTGGAACAGCATTTCAAAGACGATTGCTGAAAAAGCTATGACGACCCGTATGGGGCCTCGGTCGAGGTTTTCATACCGGAAATGGCCCGCAAAGCACGGGTAACCGCGCAGGTATCCTTTCAAGGATATGCCGCCCCGCTTGCCAGCAAATCGTTGGAAGTGGCAATCAACCAACCAAAGTGATGAGGTTGGCCAAAGCCAAGTTGGCTAGGGTTACAAACCATGGCCGGGGAAAAAAGTCGGGTGGATCGTTTCCCGATCAGGGAAGTTCACATTTGGCCGGGGCACCGGGCCAGGCGGCGTGTAGGTGCGGATGGATCAAAAAAAAGGTCAGCGTAGATCTTCGCCCGTTCTCCTTTTTCCGTCTTCCCTGTTTGGCAAAGGGCGGTTCGTGGCCTGCCGCCATGGCCATCTGTTTTTGTCAGGATTCCCCGCCATAGGTTGCCCTGGGGAAAGGAATCCTGAACTTCGATTTTATCTAACCTGACCCTTTATCAAGCGCCTGTTTACCCTGTCGCCTTTTCCCAATACGAGAAAACCGCCGGAATCTCCTGTCCCGCATAGTAGCTGCCAATGGGCATCCAAAAATTGCGAGTACCAACTTGGCCATCCCCAGGCGGCTCACCTTAAACATGCTTAAGGCCAATAAAACAGAAAAATTGGAACTAAAAAGCAAACGACTCTTAGCAGGGTG
This sequence comes from Gemmataceae bacterium, assembly GCA_009691815.1. Classification (GTDB taxonomy): domain Bacteria; phylum Planctomycetota; class Planctomycetia; order Gemmatales; family Gemmataceae; genus SYLG01. Next base: position 4,417 of record SIAL01000220.1, read on the forward strand.
GGATTTGCCCTACTGTGAGTTGGTCCAAGCGTTAGCCCTGGGGGGCGGAAACCCTTGATTCTTGCTTTTCGTTACGGTTTAGAATCAGATTCAGGGACCAAACCGAGATATTGAGCGTTTTGGTGTGCGTGTTGGAAATGAACCTAGCTGCCGTTGGCCTATTCGAAGGTATCGGAACCCGCGGGTGTTAATAGTGCCCAATAAATCCGCGGATCCATTCCCGCCCCAAGGGTGCGGACGCTACCATCGAACATCGACACCGAAAGTCCCGAGGGATGGGGTGTGTTTAGAATGAGGCGGTTGGCTTTGGCATAGCGGGGCCGGACGAGAAACGGCGGGCCGGGTTCGGAACCTTTGGAAAACTTACCGTCCGTCACGGGGAAAATATCCGGAGGATTCTGGGTATCATCGGCAAAGGTGGCCGCCCTTTCGGTGTAGCGGGAAAAGGTGTTGAGGAGGTTTGTATAGACAAGCCAATCCCCTTCGCAAACAGCATATTGCTGGCCGAAGGCGACTGTATTGGACAAGCCATCCATAAAGGATCTATTTAGATTATTACGCTCCCTAAAACACTGGGCGTTGCAGGGATAGCTGCACAAAGTCGGGCCAACAATAAACTCGCTGGCCTTCCCCTTGAGGTAGGCCAGGGTGTAATCGGCGGGATCCCGGTACTCCGGGATTGGCTGATAAACAACCTCGACGGAAAATCCATCCGGTCGGGGAATCACCTGAGGGTAAGGTCGGTTGAGGTAGGGCAACATCCAGACATGGGGACTGAAGACATGGGTGCCAGGGTCTTCCCGCATCCGCAACAACCCCTTTTGATTATGGGCAAAAAGAAGGGAGGCCATGGTGATTTGCCGGAGGTTGTTTTTGGACTGAAAGGCAAGTGCCACGAAATAGACTTTGCCCACCGCGCTGAGGCAAAGCCCTATCAAAACGGAAACAATGCCAATTACCACAAGCAATTCTATCAGGGTTTTCCCCTGTCGAACCGATCTATTCATGGTTAGTTCCCCGGGGCAGTATGGGAATAAGTAATTTCCTTGGCAATTCTAGGCATCATTAAAAACATATTAAAATCTTTAAGCCTTGCTTTTCCGTCCATACTTTGTCCAGGCAAAACCCCAAAGAAATCGTCCATACGCGACCAAGTTGTGTTAGTGATGATGTGAGCTGGGAATTGGTCGTCGGGATAAAATACACCGGAAGGAAATAAAGCTCCGTAAGAACAATTTATGGATGTAAAAGCAAAGCCGTCCGTTCGGTTTATATAATTGCCAAAGGTCCCCATAGCGTAAATCCAATATTTAAATGCATCAAGGAGAAGGCAAAGAAGGCTGCGGATCATGGAGGGCCAAAGACCCTGTAAGAACTATTGCATTTTGAGAAAATACGGGGCAACAAAAAAATAAAATTGTTGCCTTTACTAAGAAACCTTTCCTGAAATTCATACTGTCACAACCCTTACACCTAGGAACCATAAGTAATTTAAAACTCAAAAAGGACCTACTTTTCCGAGCCAGTAATGGTTAGATCAAAATTTATAGCAAACCATCCGGTTGAAATCGGCATGCGTTCTCCACCAAAGCCAAACTGGCTCTTAGACTCAATCCCGCGATTTTTTACCTTTGACCTAACACTAACCAAGATTGTAGGGGGGTGGATTGATTAAGGCAACAGGTCACAATAAATCCGGAGGGGCCGGATCACCTTTGGTGGATTTGTTTAATCTTACCGCACCGAA
>SIAL01000221.1 GCA_009691815.1 Gemmataceae bacterium
GCCGTCAAAACCACCGCTAAGCATTCTAGTGGCGCTTTCCGGAATGTCCAAACAATAAACGATGGCGCGATGCCCCTTAAAGGTACCGGCAACATTAGGTGATTTAGCTAAATATTTATAAATATTAGTATCACAACTTGCACAATAAATAGCTGTTCCATCAAATGACAATTTAATGTCATTTATATCAAGTCCATTTTTGCGATATGTTGTTATTGGATCTTTCTTAAACAAAGAATACTCAAACACATCTCCATCATTGTTAGCCACATAAAAAAAAGGCGTCTCCAAAGGGTGAAAGGTCATGCAGGCCGTCCCGCCAACCACAATTTGCCTTACCAACTCCATATTTTTCAATCGATAAATAAGTACCGAATTTCCCGAGGAAACGCCCGCAAAACCTTCCTGACCCAGACCATCCGCCAGCCTCCCCGGTATCTCGGGATGAAAATAACCTGCTTTAACCATCCTGTTTTCCCGACACTCCTCAGGCAGGGTGACTTGATTGAGAATTTCCAGCCTGGTGTCGGATTTGGGTATCCCAATTCGGTACCCGGAATAACCCAAAACCGGTACGGCGGCAAGACCCGTGAGGAGCAGATTCCTTCGGGTGATTAAAGGCTTCGGGACAGCCTTTCCTATATGAGCGACAAATTGACCACAGGAATCCCACCGATCGTTGGGTTCCTTTGCCAGAGCCCGTGCCACAGCGGGCCTCTCCTTGATGGGCAACATCGAAAGGTCAGGCTGTTTCCTGAGGTGCCCCGCCACAACTTTGGCGGCGGTTCCTTCAAAGGGCAGCATACCTCCCCGCATCTGGCACCAAGTCACCGCGAGGCTATATTGATCGCTTGTCGCCGCAGTCTTCCCGTCAAAAAACTCAGGGGGTGCATAGGCGATACTCAAGGCGCTGGATTGGGTTGTAAAACTTTTCTCTCTAAGTCGGCACAAACCAAAATCGGCCACTTTTAACTTGCCGTTTACCAGCAAAAGGTTGCTTGGCTTAATATCCCGATGTTCCATTTTCGCATAGTGAAGGGTATCTATCCCCATGGCCGCCTGAAGGAACCATTCCCTGATTTTTTCCTCGGGTAGGGTGGATTTTCCGCTCAACTTATTTTCTTGCCATAATTTCCACAGGCAGGTATCGGCCAATTCCATGACGATCACCAAGGTCAATTCCGTGCGCCATATTCCCAAAATTCCAATCAAATGGGGATGGTTTAGATCGCGAATGGACTGGACCGCCTTCCATTCCGATTCCGCCAATTTCTCGGTCCAAGATACCAACTTGATGGCAACCCTAATATTATTTGGACTGCTCGCCTTCCATACCTCGCCAAAGCCTCCTCGGCCCAGCGGCGATTCCAGTCGATAACCCGGAATAGGTTCGTCCCCTTTTTGCCAAAAGGTACCAATTTGGGTTTTTGAAGCTTTTTGAATCCATTTCACACCCCGAAGACGGTCAATTTTTCGGCTCAACTCTGCCAGGTAAGGAAAATCAGCTCCAATTAATTGAAAAGGGCTCAGGTCATTGCCCAGTTCTTGTTCCGCTTCCCATCGATCCAAAAGTTCCTCAATCTGCTCCTCCGCCTTGGGGGGCAAGGCTGATTGTTTTTCGATTTCCCCTTTCCGGGTGGGCAAAGAATCCTTTTGGTCTTCCCCTTCTCCCTTTTTGTCTTCCCCATCTCCCTTTTTGGTGATCATTTTTCCTCCGGGGTTGAAACCAGGGGTGCTTCAAGCCCCATTTCCGGAAATTCCCCCTGAAGCCTTTCCCCTAGGCGAATTCGGGCTTCCCGCCATTGGCGCCGTACGGTTCTTTCGGGTCGGTTTAACATTTCCGCCACCTCCGTGATTCCCATGCCCTGATAGAAAAGCAGGTGAAACAGCTCTTGTTCCTGATCGTTCAAATGGTCGATTGCCAAATGAAATTCACTCCACTCAATCAATCGGGCAGGGTCCTGTTCTGGCGCAACCCGGGGAGGATTGCTCAGATAGGATAGCTTTCTGGCAGCATAATAGCGCGCCAAATCCACAAGGACCCGCCGCATATGAAGGGCCGCATAACCAAAAAAAGCCCGAACCGTGGGTGGCTGAACCTCATCCAGCGAACTATATAGCCGAAGGACCGCTTTGTTTAAGATGTCGTCGGTCTCCTCAAGCGCCATTAGCCTTGGATAAGTTCGAAACATCCCCCGGGCCAAATTTCGCAACCGCCCTATGGACAGTTGGAATAATCCCTCCCTTGCTTGCGCATCGCCCAAGTTGGATAAACCCAAAAGTTCTTGAATCCGTGTGGTGAAATGTTGCTCTGCCATGGTGAAGCACCCTAAATGGATCGGCACGAATTTCCATTTCTATGTTTGGTCTTTTCTACCAATCCAACCTTACAAGCGTAAGGGAGGGGATTTGTGGCCATAAAAAGGAAAAGATTTCTCGTACCCGTTCACGGTATTTTAGGAGCGCCCCTCAACTCATCCCGGCATGGTGCAGACCAATTCCAGTGGTTTGTTAAACTCCTTGTTCCCGTTTATGCCCGAAATCCCGTGAATGCATCCGAACATTGTATCCGTCTGGCCATGCCCCCATCCTTTAGTAGGGATTAAAGATCATCCTGAATATCTAAACTTACCCCTTTCCGCACCTACGATTTATGTTTTTTGTGCCGAATGTGGATCCCTTTTAGCTGATTTTTCCGTAACCAGGTGTAGATATAGCGAGGATGAAAAGAAATGTTCCAGCGAAGCAACAGAAGAGCGACTAGGGCTGGACCGTCCCACTGTTTCCGTGGGATACCAAACTCGATTGGGGTAAGGAGCAGGTCTTTTTGAATCCCTTCCCAATGATCCATAGTTAAGGTCTTGGGGTTTCCACCGTGGCGTTTGGGTGAAAGACCTTCCTCCCCGGATTCGATATACCGCTTCTGCCACAATTTAAGCGATTGCACACCCACGCCAATTGCTTTCGAAACGGTTTCAAGGGAATCCCCCTGATTAAGGCGGTTCATGGCCCAAAGCCTTCTACCATGAAGCTCGTTCTGTTTGCCTTTAGGATGCATAATTTTGAATGGACCCTTGGGTAATGGAGTAAAAAAAAATGCGCCATCACCCTAGCAAGCGTAGGAAAGGCCCAAGTCGGCCAAAAAAACTTCAGAATGTTCAAAAAAAGAGGAAATAGCCCAATCCCCAAGGAATGTACCGTTTCTTTGGGATTGCAGCTGCTATTCTGTCGTCGCCGCCGCCTTGGGACCGAAATGGGGCAAATGGGCCAAAACACCCATTTTTTATCAAAATGAATGAAACGAAAGGAAATGGGTCAAGAGCCTATTTTTATAAAAATGAATTACTTAAGTGCTTAATGGAATGGTTGTTGCGACATTCTTTGTCAAAATGAATTGTCAACAATCAACAAAAACGAATCATAGACCTTCAGTTTGTTAATAAAACATACCTTTTTAATATCAATCCTCCATTGACGGGATATTTCCGGAAACCATAATGAGCTTGGATCGGTTTTGTACCGCTTTTGGGGTCCTTCATTGCCCAGAACAGTTCAACCCTAAGCCCCGTAATGTTCCTCCAAGTTCACGGAGTGTTGCCATGAATCGAATTAAAAAATCCCCCTCAAAAAGGGTCACCCTACCCGGGACCCCCAAAAATCCCGCCAAAAATGCTGGTTTTCTCGTATTACGAATGGAGCATTTGGAGGATCGGGTGAACCCTTCCGGTTTTTGGGAAACGATTCCATCCCTTCAACCTGTGGAGGTGCAGGCGTTTGAAACGAGAGGACAAGAGACCATTGTCTTTATTGACACTGAATTGTTGAAAAAGGGATCCGGGGAAAAGTGGCTCGATTCCCGCCTCGTGCCCTTGGACCACGAATTGGATTTGGTGCAACAAATCACGGCCGGCCTTTCCACCGGTTCAAACTGGGATCAGGTTCGATTGATAACCCATGGATCCCCCGGCACTATTCATTTGGGCAATCAAAAATTGGATGGGAGTACGCTTGCCCATCGTTCCCTTGAAATTCAGGCTTGGGGAGCGTTTCTGGCCCCTGGTGCGGATCTGCTTCTTTATGGTTGCAGCATTGCCGCCACGGAAATGGGAGAAGGCTTTGTCGAAAGATTGGCGAAAACGGTTGGATCTGATGTTGCCGCAAGTACCAATATAACGGGAAAGGATGGAGATAGTGATCTTGAATACTCGACAGGGTTTATCACAACATTTTTGGAACCTGTTATTGACGATTTACTAAAAACCGGTTTTAGTCTTAATGTTTTCAATGATCCAATAACTTTACCAACAACAAGTAATTCATTCAATATTTTGACAGGCGATTTCAACAATGATGGTTACGATGATATAGCTACAGCAAATGAAGATATATGGTTAACAAATACTCCTGTCAATATTCTTATCAACAACAAAAATGGCGGATTTAATATGTCACAAAGTATTCCAATTTCAGGGTGGAATACAAGGCATCTTGCCAGCGCAGATTTTAATAATGACGGAAATATCGATATTGCAATATCAATTTATGCAACTAAGACAATGGTAGTTATGTTTGGATCAGGTGACGGACTGTTTTCTGGATCTACTACCTATAATGTTGGAAATAACACATCATCAGATGGAGCAGAGGAAATTGCAACAGGAGATTTTAATAATGACGGAAAAATTGATATAGCAGTTGCTAGCGTATGGGAGAGCTGCATAAGTGTTTATTTTAACGATGGGCTTGGGAATTTCGATAATAAATTAAATATTTCAACAAGCAGTCATCCGTATTTTGTTAAATCAGGTGATTTAAACAACGACTCAATAGACGATTTATTTGTCTCTTATGAACACCAGGGACCAAGGGGGTATAGCGTATTGATTTCAAATGGAAATAATTCATTTCAAAATATAAAAACAACTTTTGTTGAATTTGGTGATTTTTCTTTATCGGATTTTGATTCGGATGGCATACTTGATTTTGTTTCAAGCTCTAATTCAGCAAATTTAACAGAAAAACTAATATGGATTTATAAAGGCGACGGATTTGGTAATTTTTTGAAAACTACAACTATTATTACAACAGAGTTTGGTCGACATGTTACCAGTTATGATTTCGATCGAGACTTACATGCTGATATAATAATTAAACAAAGTGGTCAACTATCTTTTTACAAAGGACTTGGCAACTTTTTGTTTGACCCGCCGGAAATTTACACTTTTGGTAGCTCTGGTATCTCTGGTATCGGCAAAAGTGCTATTTTTGATTTTCGAAATACTAATTCACCATCGCTAGTTGTCTCAGAGAAAGGTTCAAATCTGTACATTTTTGAAAACAATTCTAGCACTTTCACTACCACCTCCCTTAGCGGCTCCAGTCAAAAAATCTACGGGGAAACGGCGGATTTCGTTATGACCGTAGTGGCCACTGCCGGAATCCCGGGAGGTACGGTTTCCCTTAAGGAGGGAACGAATGTTCTTGGTTCCGGAACCCTTAATGCTTTAGGCAAGGTTACCTTTTCTATCAATCCCCTTAATGCGGGGACACATTCCCTCACCGCCGAATACGCTGGCGCCCCGGGCTTTAAGGCTAGCGTTAGTACACCACTTTCCTTTACCGTACTTACCAAATCCTTGACGATCACCGCCGACAACAAATCCAAAGTGTATGGGAATACCCTACCCGCCTTTACCACCACGATCACCGGGTTGGTCAATGGCGACACCGCCTCCTCCATCTCTGGTTTAGGTGTAGTCTCCACCGCCACCGGTTCCAGTGGAGTCGGGAACTATTCTTTGGATCCCGCGGGAACCAATGCCAATTATGCCATTACTTTGGTTACTGGTTCTCTTGAGGTGACTCAGGCTCCGCTAACGGTTTCCGCTGACAACAAATCCAAGATTTATGGCCAAGCGCTTCCTCTGTTTTCCACCACGGTTACCGGTTTGGTAAATGGCGACACCTCGGGCAACATCATAGGTCTTGGGGCAACAACCACGGCCACCGCATCTAGCATCGTGGGCAACTACCCCATTGTGGCAAGCGGAACGAATACGAATTATCAAATTGCGTTAGTGGATGGAACAATTACGGTCACCAAGGCCCCATTAACCATCACTGCCGATGCAAAATCCAAGCTGTATGGAG
>SIAL01000222.1 GCA_009691815.1 Gemmataceae bacterium
GCTTGGCGAGCGGGAACATCCATTTGGGAAATACTAAACCTCAGGAGCAAAAGTCCGATGGCCCAATTCAAGTCGGGCATGAGGGGCACGAGGATCAAAACCAGATTGGAAGGCAAATGAGTAAAAACCATCGTGTTGATCAGGCCGATCCGCCGAGCAAGCCACCCGGCACCCAAAGCGGAAATACCCGCCAGTAGGTTGGCGAAAAGAAAGATGGTGCCCAACAGGGCCGGATCGAGCTGGAACCGAAGGTAAAACCAATAGGCGATAACACTTTGAATGACAAAGCCGCCTCCCAACGCATCCAGAGCAAAGAGCAACGACAACTTGAGGACGGTTTTTTTGGATTCATGCAATCCCAAAATCGAGTTCTTTGGCGCCAAAGGTTTGTCTTCGACTGTCGGTTCAATGGCCCCAGACAAGAGCACAAACCCGCCGATCATGGCCAAGCCGATGAGGGCGTACGCCCACAAGACCGGGTGAAATGCGGCCCCACCGATCATGCCGAATCGAGCCGAGGTATTTGCAATCCAACCACCGGCAAAGGCCCCAAGGGCGGTCGAGAACGAGCCGACGAGGTTGTACCAAGCGAAAACGGTTGTTCGGCTTTCATCGGGGATAATGTGAGAAAGGGCCGCATGTTCCACGGAAAGGAAAGGCCCGATCTCATTGCCACTAGGACTGATGACGCCCAGAGTGGCGGCGATCAGGAGCAACTGGAAACTGTTGGTGGAAAGGAAAACGATACCTGACAGCATCATAAGGATGGCGCCAACAATCAATATGCGCCGCCGGCCAAAGCGATCGGCAGTCGTTGTAAGCCACAGGGAAATCAGCGTGTCCCCGGCCAGAGTAAGCGACAGAAGCAGGCCAATCTCCCACCCTTTTAGGCCGACCTCGGCCAAATACAGCACCAACACAATGGAAAGTAGACCGAAGGCAAACATTCGCAAACAACGGGTCGCAAACAAAAGCCATCCGTCTCGGGTCAATTTACTCGCAAGATTCACGAGGCTCCTTTTCGCTAGGCGAACGGGGACTCACTCACTGCTATTTCCGGCTCGTAAAGAATCATTTTTCAAATAGCCAAATCCAATTTCCGGTTGCCTCATTTGTCCATCGCTGACGCTTCCGATTCGTAAAGAACCATTTTGCCTAGATTTTGTTCCCCATTACTGCCCATCGGGCAGGATTCCGGCGGGGCGTAATCCATTCCCTACCGACTTGGTGAGGCTATCGCCCATGTCCGTTCGGCATTTTTGGGCGAACCGTAGCAGCTTTTGAAGGATTTCGGGTTCCGTTGCCGAGATGTCCTTGGTTTCGGAAGGATCGGCGATAAGGTCATAAAGCTGGGGTAATACGATCGTTTTTTGATCATATTTAGCTGGGATCCCGCCTTTACCTCCGGGCCGGCCCGAAAGGGTTCGGTAAATATGAGGAAGCTGCAACTTGTAGCGACCATCGTTTGAGGCCACGGCCTGAAGCTGGTTGTTCTCGAAATAAAAGGCATACCCCTCATGGGGATTTTGCGCACCCGGTTTGGCGGTGATAAAGTCCCACACATCCCTGCCGTCGATGGCCGGGCCTTTGCGCACTAGGTTCAGTTGTGCCGCAATGGTAGGCAGGAGGTCGATTGTCATAAAGTTGGTGTCGGCGCGACTGTTTGTTGGCAACCTGCCCGGCCAAGACATGATGCAGGGGACCCTTACCCCGCCCTCAAAACAGGTTCCTTTTCCTTCCCGAAAAGGCCCGGAACTCCCGGCGTGATCGCCATAACTTAACCACGGTCCATTATCACTGGTAAAAATGATCCATGTTGTCTCAAGAGCAGCGGACTTTTCCAGAGCCGCCATGACCTGGCCCACACTGTCGTCAATTTCCTCGATCACATCACCTAGCGTTCCGGCTAGGGATTTACCCGCGAATTTTGGCCCCGCAAAGAGAGGGACATGGGGCATACTGTGGGCCAAATAGAGAAAGAATGGTTTGCCTGTTTGGGCGGATGTTTCAATGAAGCGGACAGATTCTTTGGTGTAAAGGCCGGTCAGGTGGGATTGATCGGCGGGGGTGACATCCTCGTTGATTACCTTTTCATTGCGAAAAAGCGGCAGGTTGGGATAGGTCCCTTTTTTGGTTTCGGGATGATGCGGCCACATATCGTTGGAATAGGGTAGCCCGAAATAGCTGTCAAAGCCGTGACGGGTGGGCAAAAACGGTTCGCGATGGCCCAAGTGCCATTTGCCGATTGCTGCGGTTTGGTAACCGCCCCCCTTAAGCAACTCGGCGATGGTCTCTTCCTCGGCATGGATACCGTGACGGGCCTTGGGTCCAAGGGCCCCGTGAATCCCCAGACGGTTGGGATAGCAACCCGTCAGCAGGGCGGCCCTAGATGCCGAGCAGACAGGCTGGGCCACATGAAAATTGGTGAAGGTCCGACCCCTTTTGGCAAGTTTGTCGAGGTTTGGGGTGCGAGTGGTTTTGGCCCCAAAGGGTCCAATGTCGGCATATCCCAAATCATCGCAGTAGATAAGAACGATGTTGGGCCGGAGTTCCGACGGGGCCAAGGCGAGTAAGGCAAAGATGGCAAATGGTGTCATGGTTTCCTCGAACGATTGCCACGGGGGTTTGTGGAATCCTAGGCGGGAATTATCCGCTATCCAACCGTGGGTTGTTGAATATCCGATTATGCCACGGAAAACCTGCCTAATGCCTGATTGTTTGAAACAATAATAGGTGAGGTTTTGCCTAGGCGAATCGGTGGGGACGGTCCAAAAAAATGGCCCGCAATGGCCCGCACCTAGCCTTTGGGACCCCAACAAATATCCGCCGTCAACGCGCCTTTTCCCGGGGGGACGCTGGCCCTTTCGCGGATGGAGCAGTAGTCAAATCCTCCCAACCGGCCGATGGCATCGAGACGGTCGGGGTCGATGTGAAAGTTGTCCGAAAGCAGGGCATCGGCAACATGAATAAAAACAACCTCCGCCAGAATGAGATTCCCGGCCCCGGGAACACCGGGCTTAAATCGGGTTATGGAAGAGGTTTGACACTCTAGGGTGATTCTGGCCTCGGCCAACCGGGGGGCATCGACTCTTTCGGCTCTTAAGGGAGTCAGCCCAGAGAGGTCGAATTCGCTTTCATCCGGTGGCAAAGGCTCGGCACACGCCACCATTTGAGCAAGCAACTCGCGGTGGGCGATGTTGATGGTAAACTGACCGCGGCCCCCTTCGGATTGGGGCATCAAATTGCGGAGGCTGTCCTTGGGTTCCCCCGTTTGATTGTTGGCAATACCCAGAACGACCAGCATCGGGTTAGAGCTAATGGCGTTAAAAAAACTAAAAGGAGCGAGGTTGGCCACGCCGTTAAGTTTTCCGGATCCATAGGTCCCCACGACGGCGATGGGCCGTGGGACAACAGACCCGATGAGCAAGTTATAGCGGGCCCTTGGGTCAAGGGATTCGGGGTCGATTTGCATTTGTCAGCCTTATAGGTTGCCGTTTGATGGTTTTTTGGTTTTCACCAAGACAAGACTTTTGCGACCGCTTTTGTCATACTTCTCGCGGCGGGCGGGAGGCAGGTCATCCGGACTACCCGGGGTGAACCCTCCCTTTTGTTGGAAAAAGTTAAACGACTGGGTCGAAAGGCAAAAGAGCCGGGCAATGCCCGCCGTCTTTGCCTGATTCTCGACAAACTGCATAAGTCTCTGGCCGATACCCTGATTTTCGAAACGGGGATCCACGCACAAGCAGGCCAACTCCGCCATTTTCAGATCGGGAAATAAATGCAGCGCGACGCAACCAACCGGCTCACGATCCATCTCGAACACAAAGAAATCCTCGGCTTGACGCTCGATCTCGGCGCGGGTGCGCTTGAGCAGTTCCTCGCTGGCGACCGATTTTGCGATGAGGCGATGGATCACCGGGGCATCCTTTTTGCGCGCCTTGCGAATGGCCTGATATTCATTGGCGTGGATCAGGGTACCGATCCCTTCGTTGGAGAAAACCTCCGCAAGGAGGCCCTCCTCAACCCGGCCATCAATGATGTGAACCCTTGGGATACCCCCTTCGACGGCCCGCAAGGCCTGTTCCAACTTGGAAAGGACATCCGGGGGAAGTTCACTCTTCCCTTTTTTGGCGAGCGTGGCGGCTTCTTCTTGGGAGAGTTGCCGTAGGAGGATTTTTTTCTCGGGGCCGGTTCCTCGAAGTTCGGGGTGGCCTGAATCCAATACTTCCCGGGCAAGGGACCGTGAGATTTCGATCCCTGATCGGGTGGTCAGATAGACGACCTTGGTCGCCTGAAGGGCCCGTGCCAGCTCCATCGCCACAATGTCGCTGTTGAGCCGATAGGATTTTCCTTCGCCATCATAACCGATCGGCGAGATTACAGGAACCATATCGACGCTTAGCAGGCTGCGAATCATTTCGGCGTCGATTCGTTCAATCTTGCCGGTGTGGAGATGGTCCACCCCCCCGAGGATTCCGGCCGGATGGGCGACCACGGCATTGGTCACCGCCCCCCGCAGGTCGGCCTGACTGAGGCCCTCCAAAAGGTCGTGGCTGACCCGTCCCGAGGCCAACAGGGAGAGCTGGAGCGTGGCTTCGTCGGTGACCCCCGACCCGTCGAGGTTGCTGGGAACTTGGCCCATCTGTTTGCCAAGCCGTTCAATCTGGTGCGCCGCCCCATGAACCAAAACAACTCCGACCCGTAGCGACCGAAGTAGGGCCAGGTCCAATAGCACATTGCGAAAGTTTTCGTCCTCGACGACCGCACCGTCCACGGCAATGACGAAGATCCGATCCCGAAAACGGGGTACATATCGGAGGATCTCGCGCAGGTCGGTTAAACGGCGGCCAAACTGGGGCTGACCATCACTCATGGAGGGTGTTTCCTAGGGAAATCGGGGTGCCAACACTCGCGTCACGCCTTCATCCCATGAAATCAAGATTAGCATGCCGGGGCCATTGGACAAGTTGAACACGAAAGTCGCTATCCTATCCTATTCATAATTCGTTTATCGAAAGATTCAATCTGGGAGAAGCACATGAGCAGCCAAGGCGTCGAAAAGGTGATCATTGTGGGTTCTGGACCGGCGGGTTGGGCGGCGGCAATCTATGCCGCTAGGGCCAGCCTGAATCCCCTCGTTTTTGAAGGCGCCGTCACCGAGGCCAACCGGCTCATGGGTACGCTTCCCCTTGGCCAGCTTAACCTGACCACCGAAGTCGAGAACTATCCCGGTTTTCCATCCGGCCCCCTTCGGGAATACCTTGCGGGAGCCTTGCCCGAGGATCGCCGCCCTTTTTGGGTTTTGGATAACGACAAACAGCCCGCCCACGGCGTAACCGGGCCCGAACTCATGGAGCTAATGCGTCAACAAGCCGTCAATTGTGGCGCACGGATCATCACCGATGACATTACCGGTGTCGACTTTTCAGAGCGACCCTTTCGCCTTACCTCCCTCGAGAATGGCTCGGTCAAAGCCCATGCGGTCATTGTCGCCACCGGCGCCCGGGCCAACTACCTTGGCCTTCCCTCGGAAGAAAAATACAAAAATTATGGCGTCTCGGCCTGTGCGGTTTGTGATGGAGCCCTGCCCCGTTTTCGCAACAAACCCCTGGTGGTAGTTGGCGGCGGGGACAGTGCTGTCGAAGAGGCCAGCTATCTGTCCAAGTTTGCAAGTGTGGTGTACCTTGTTCACCGCCGACACAAGCTTCGCGCCAGCAAGGTGATGGAACTACGGGCTCTTGCCAACCACAAGATTACCCCGGTTTGGAACAGCCATGTGGACGAGTGTCTGGGCAACGAGAAACAAGGCCTTATCGGCGTTCGGGTAAAATCATTGGTGGATGGTTCCACCCGGGACCTGGAAGCTTCGGGAATGTTTGTCGCGATCGGGCACACCCCCAACACCCACTTTTTGAACGGTCAGCTTGCCACCAATGAAAAAGGGTATGTTGTGTGGCCCAAATCGCATCGGACCAACACTTCCGTCGAGGGGGTGTTTGCCGCAGGCGATGTCGGCGACGATTACTATCGACAAGCGATCACCGCCGCCTCCTCCGGCTGTCAGTCGGCCTTGGATGCCGAACGATGGCTCTCGGCGCAAGGGATCGAATAGCAGGTCGCTTTTTAAGTACCTCAGGTGAAC
>SIAL01000223.1 GCA_009691815.1 Gemmataceae bacterium
TCAGGAAAGGACCTTTTTCCCGCCCCGGGTAGGCCCAATAGCTACAAACATCGTGTGGGGCATCCGGAACAAAACATGCTTTATGGTCCCGGTCGTTGGTTTCATGACCGACAGGTCGAAGTGACCTATGAAACCGATGAGCCTTGGATCGGGACCAAGGTCGGTTTTCCGAAGGATTCCTTGCCAAAAACCATGGCAAAGTTACAGGCCAAAAAGGACCTGCGAATTGGAATAAGTGGTGATAGTATTTCCACGGGGCTTGATGCCTCCGCCCTAGTTAAAGCCCCGCCCATGCAAAAAGGCTATCCCGACCTTGTCGCGGCGGATTTGGAAAAGGCTTTTGGGACAAAAGTGGTTTTGACCAATCGGGCCGTTTCGGGAACCAGTATCACCTTTGGGCTTGCCGATTGGCCCAAACTGGTTGAGTCGAAACCAGATCTTGTAATTGTTGCTTATGGCATGAACGATGTGGGCCGCCGCGATCCCAAATGGTTTGGGGATCGCGTCAGAGAATTTGTGGTGCGGATAAAAAAAGACCTTCCCGAGACGGAAATCATCCTTGTCTCCTCCATGCTTGGTAACAAAGAGTGGATCCACACCCCGGCGGAGATGTTTGGGGCGTATCGGGACCAACTTTTGGCATTAAGGGGACCCGGGGTGGCAATCGCGGATGTCACATCCGTGTGGGCTCACCTCCTTACCCACAAACATAGCCATGACCTTACGGGTAATGGGCTCAACCACCCTAACGACTTTGGCCATCGGCTTTATGCGTGGGCGGTATTGGCCCAATTTTCCTTGCAAAATAAGGAAACCTCGCCATGAAAACCTGCCGCTTTTCTGTTTGCGTGGCGTTGATTTCTGTTTGGACCTTAACTGGGGCCTTGGCTCAGGAACCCAAAGCAAAAGTGATTGCCGGGGTGGAAAAACGCTCCGAAATGGCCTGGAGTGCTTCACTAAAAATATGGGACTTTGCCGAGCCTGGCTATCTAGAAAAGCAATCTTCCGAGCTGTTGGCCGACCTTTTCCTAAAAGAAGGTTTTCAGGTTCAACGCAATGTGGCGGGTATCCCTACCGCCTTTACAGCCACGATTGGTTCGGGTAAGCCGGTCATTGCCATTCTTGGCGAATATGATGCTTTGCCGGAACTTTCCCAAGAGGCGGTCCCTTTTCGAAAACCACGCCTTGGGGGAACAGGCTATGGTCAAGCCTGCGGGCACCATCTTTTTGGGGTGGCATCGGCGACCGCGGCCATGGCCGTGGGGGATGCCATCAAAGCGGGCAGCGTAAAAGGCACGGTTCGATTTTATGGGTGCCCCGCCGAGGAAGGTGGAGCCGCCAAGGCATTCATGGTACGCGAGGGCCTGTTCAAGGATGTGGATGTAGCCTTGCATTGGCACCCGGGCAGTCGGAATTCTGCAGGGGATTCTTCCTGTTTGGCCCGCATTGCCGCCAAGTTTCGTTTTCACGGACAAGCCGCCCACGCCGCGGGGGCCCCCGAAAAAGGGCGTTCCGCTTTGGATGCCCTGCTTTTAACGATGCACGCGGTGGAGCTGTTGCGGGAACACACGCCCGAGGGAACACGCTTGCACCATACCATCACTTCGGGTGGTGGTGCCGCCAATGTGGTCCCCGAGTTTGCCGAAGGTTTTTTTTATGTCCGCCACCCCAAATCCGAGGTGGTGTCCAAGCTTTGGCCGCGACTGTTGAATTGTGCCAAGGGGGGCGCTTTGGCCACGGAAACACGGTTGGAGGTGGTGCCGCTTGGTGGGACGCTTGAACTCTTACCCAATGACACTCTGGCGCAGGTTGTGCGAAAAAACCTTACTGCCCTAAACGATTTAGCCTATACCGCCGAAGAAACCGCCTTTGCACTAAGAATTGGCGAAACATTTCCGGACAAAGCTCCCCCTTTGGAGTCTCTCAAGGAAGTTATGGACCTCTCAGGCAAAACCACCATGGGCTCCACCGATGTGGGGGATGTTTCTTGGGTCGTTCCCACCGCCGGTTTTTCCGCCGCCACTTGGGTTCCCGGAACCCCCGGGCATTCGTGGCAGGCGGTGGCTTGTGGAGGCACCACCATTGGCCAAAAAGGAATGATGCTGGCTGCCAAGGTCTTGGCGGCAAACGCGATGGATATTATGATCCAACCCGATTTGGTCCTTCGGGCAAAGGCGGAGCACCAAAGGCGGCTTGCCGGGGTCCAATATCATCCCCTTTTGGAAAAGAAACAGATGCCCCCGCTGGATTATCGCCTGTCAGGCAGGCCATCTGGTTTGGTTCCATAGCAGGCGACTTGGTGGCCTTCAAAACCGTAGGTCAAGGTTCCAATGGGCACTAGTGGAGGCAAAACCCGATTCACAGGTGCTTTGGTAGTGATCTGCCTTTGGGTGAAAAAGCTAATAGGATATGTCAATAACAGGATTGGGTTTGACACCTTTGGGTTTAGGGCCCACAATACTTAATACTTGCCTTGTGTGTCGAATCCCTCATTGCGGCTTGGCAACATGACTTTCAAACGGTCAACATTCTGGACCCATGCCAAAGTAGATCGCCGAACGGCGATACATGGCGGAGTTTTGACTTTGGCCGGGCTTTCGATGGCCCAATTGCAAGCCTTGCGGGCGGTGGCCCCCCCCAAAAAAGGCGAACGATTCGGCCAAGCCAAGGCCGCGATTTATATTTTTCTCTCGGGTGGGTTAGGCCAACATGATAGTTTCGATCCCAAACCAGACGCCCCTGCCAACATTCGGGGGGAGTTTAAACCTATTGCCACCCGGACCCCTGGGTTTTCGGTGGTAGAACACCTGCCCATGTTGGCGGCCTGTTCTCAACATTGGTCGGTAATTCGCTCCCTAACCCACAAAAGCAATGACCATTCCGCTAGCCATCACATGATGCTTACCATGAGATCGGACCTTCCCAGAGGGTTTGACCCAAACAAACCCAAATCGACCGATCACCCATCCCTGGTATCCGTGGCCGGAGCGGCTCTCGTGGATTATGGATCTCGGGGTAAAAACAATTTGCCTCCTGCCGTGGTGCTTCCGGAAAGGTTGGTCCACAACACGGGCCGAGTCATTCCCGGCCAATTTGCCTCGGGCATGAATCCCAGTCGTGAGGCGTGGTTCATCGAGGCATCCCCCTTTACCGCCAAACGCTATGGGGCGTTTCCAGAATTTGATTTCGATCATCAACAGCGGATCGACAATGGGGCGATGCGAATGTTTGGTGCTCCGAGCCTTGATTTACCCCCGTTTCTGGCCGAGGGGCGCCTTGAGGGGAGAATTTCCCTGAGGGAAAGGCTCGACCGACAAGCGGTATTTTTGGATCAGGCCGGCCCCTCGATGGATGTTCAGAATCAATTGGCCACATCGCTTTTAACCAATCCCAAACTTCGCGCCTCTCTGGAAATCAAGGGCGGTGCGGATGAAGCCCGGTATGGGAAAAATGCCTTCGGCTGGTCGCTATTGATGGCAAGGCGGTTAGTGGGGCAGGGAATTCCCCTTGTTCAGGTGAATTTGGGTAACAACGAAACTTGGGACACCCACGGAAACGCCTTCCCTCATCTCAAAGACAAACTGTTGCCGCCGTTTGACCGGGGTCTTGCGGCGTTGCTGGAAGATCTTGCCGCCACTGGGGAGTTGGACCAGACTTTGGTCTTTGTGGCCGGGGAATTTGGCAGGACGCCAAAGATCACCCGCCTTCCGGAACACTATAAACTTCCCGGACGAGACCATTGGGGGGCG
This sequence comes from Gemmataceae bacterium, assembly GCA_009691815.1. Lineage (GTDB taxonomy): Bacteria > Planctomycetota > Planctomycetia > Gemmatales > Gemmataceae > SYLG01. The sequence continues at coordinate 3,750 of SIAL01000223.1, forward strand.
GTGCAATCGGTCCTGATTGCTGGGGGGGGAATCCCCGGTGGCCGTATCATCGGATCCTCCGACAAAGATGGGGCATATCCCAAAGAGCATCCGCAATCCCCTGAAAATCTTGGGGCCACCATTTACCATGCCCTTGGCATTCCAAAAGATGCCGCCTGGAAAGACGCGACAAACCGGCCCAATTTTGTCTATCACGGGACACCCATCGCCGGGTTGTAATTTCGGCCCTGATTTCGACCGTTTGGGGATTGCGCAAACGGCCTTGGTACCTAAGCCAATAACATCACACCCCAAGTTTTCAGTCACCCCCTTGATTCCCTCCCCCGGAGCATTGGATATGAAATCATTCCTGGCGACACTCCTTTTTGCCTTTGCGACCGTTGTTTACGGTGCCGAGCCGGACAAGGATTCCCGGTCCCGTATCAAAACCTTAAACGACACGGATTATTTTTTTCAGGTACCCGAAACCAAGGAAGCATGGACCAAACGAAGCGGTTCGCTTCGAGTGCAAATTTTGGCGGCGGCGGGATTGTGGCCCATGCCCGCCAAAAGCCCCATCAAATCCACCGTAACGGCAAAGATTGATCGAGATACTTACACCATCCAAAATGTCTGGTTTGAAAGCAGGCCCGGCCAAATCGTTACCGGCAGTCTTTTTGTCCCCAAGGACATTCAGAAACTTTCCTCCGCCCAAAAAGGAAAAATTCCCGGTGTCCTTTGCCCCCATGGGCATTGGGCCAATGGCCGTTTCTATGAGACTCCCGCCCAGAATATTCCTCAAGAAATCAAAATTGGGGCGGAAGAGCGGCCCGACGGCGCCAAGTACCCTGTGCAAGCGCGATGTCACCAACTGGCAAAGATGGGCTGCGTGGTGTTCCTCTATGACATGGTAGGCTATGCCGACAATCGACCCATTAACCACCGCGAAGGTTTTACCGATACCCAAGCGGAACTGTGGAGCATGAATTGGTTCGGGCTTCAGACCTACAACAGCGTTCGGGCTCTTGATTTTCTATTGAGTTTGCCCGAAGTCGATTCGACTAGGATTGGCGTCACTGGATCAAGCGGGGGCGGAACCCAGACCTTTATTCTTGGGGCAATTGACGATCGGCCCACCGCGAATTTTTCGGCGGTCATGGTGGGAACTAGAATGCAGGGCGGTTGCGTTTGCGAGAACGCGTCTTGGCTTCGCATTGGCACCGGCAATGTGGAAATTGCCGGAATGTTCGCCCCCAAACCGATGGGGTTGACCGGGGCTAACGACTGGACGATCGCCATCGAAAAAGAAGGGTATCCCGACCTGCAAAAGCTTTATGGGATGTATGACAAAACCGACCTAGTAAAGGCAAAATGCTGGCCGGAATTTGGACACAATTTTAACCAGGTCGCCCGGGATTTTTTGTACAACTGGTTTAACAAACACCTTTCCCTTGGCCATCAGGGCCCAATCAAAGAATCGGCTTTTGTTCCTGTTCCCCCGGCGGAGTTGGCGAATTTCCCCAAAGGAACGGAGATTCCCGAAGGGATCCTTGGAACCCGAGCACTCAGGGCCAGCCTTATCCAAGAAGCCCAAGTGAGCCTTGCCCCATTGCGAAAGAATTTTTCCCTTGGAGACAGCAAACCCCTTGAGGCGTTTCTGGACCCCATTATGGAGATGGCGGTGGGAAAATCCCCAAAAGAGAAGACAATAGCCAAAGCCGCTGAAGATGTGATTACCTTAACTCGTCCGGGAACGGGTGAGTTTGTGCGGCTTAAAGCTTTGAACAAAAAAGCTATGGATGCCATGGGACCGATCACTTTGGTGGCCGTAAGTGGCCAAGAGTACGATGCATTCCTTAAGGGCAATGTGCCTCAAGCGGCGAAAAATTCCAAGTCCAAACGAGTGTTTATTGTCGAGCCGTTCGGAACCTCAGTAGACACGCAAAAACGCACCAAACTTGGCCAAGCATTCGCGGGCTACTATTGGGGCTACAACCGACCAATCGTGGCGGAGAGGGCACGGGACATTCAGACTGCCCTGGCTTGGGCCGCGCAAATGGGAACGAATGCCACTTTAGTCGGCATTGGCTCGGGAGCGGTTCCGATAAGTCTAGCCCTAGCCGCATCACCGGGCCTTTGCGATCGAGCGGAGTTAGACCTTCAAGGTTTTCGCTTTGAAGATTTGAGAACCCTTGAAGACGAACGATTTTTGCCGGGAGCCATGCGCTGGGGCGGTATGGGTGCCCTCTTAGCAAGGGGGCTTCCCAAAGGAAGTGAAGTGCGTGGTTTTGCCGACTTGTGGACCAATCCTTAACAACCTGACCCTTTGAAGTATCCTTTTCATGAGTAAAGTCTTGGCTGCATCTTCCACCCG
>SIAL01000224.1 GCA_009691815.1 Gemmataceae bacterium
CCTTCTCAGCGTATCGCTTTTGCCAATTGCTCGAGTTTGTCGGTTCCAATTCGCTGAATCCCCGCCTTGCGCTGATTTTGCCAACATTCCGGCAGATCAGGTGCGCCCCAAAATCGTAGCTGCTGCCTCGCGGTGGCCGCTTTTCTCGCCATCGCTTCCAATTTCTCCAATTGGTCAAGGGGCATCGGCCCCGTTCCTTTCCAAGCAAAGTGTTTGCTCCAAGGTTCACTCACCCATGGGATCAGGTCGGCCTTGTCCGGGACCCCAAGGTCGCCAATCCTGCCATCGACCCTAAGCAAAGGCGTCTTTTGCCCCAACACCCAATCTCTGGGCATATTACCCGACAACAACACCTTCACCGGTTTTTGATCTTTATCACCCACCCGCTGAAATAATTCGGGGAATCGGACCAACTCCCCCTCGATCGCCTTAGCGGTTGCAAGCCCATCACTTGATTTGATGTCGATCATCAGCCACATCGCCTTGAGCTTGCCCTCTTTGTGCAGTTTGGACAAGGGGACAAGATACAAACTGGCAAGGTTGCGATCAGATGAAAGCGCGAGATCGAAATGACCAACCAAAAGTTTGCCATTTTTGAGAAACACATCCGCTTCGACGCTATCAAACCCCTGCTCCAATGCTTCAAGCAACGGGCGTTTATGGAGGTAATCATTATGGGCGTGAAGGCCCGGTAGGCTGATTTGTTGAATCAAGGCTTGGCAAAGGATCAATACGAGAGCTGTCAAGGGGATCTCCAACAATAGGGACGGATTTACTCTTTGGCAAGTCGCCTTGCACTTTGGTCTTTGGTATCTTCAAGCCACCCCACCGCCGTGACATCATCCGCGAACCGTTTTATCCCCACTTCGCGAATGCGTGAATCGGGCACCACTTCAAGAGGGGTGTAGCGAGGATGGTGCGACTCTTTGTAGGGGTTGTTGGTGGCCGCGTTGTAACAACAGATCATCGACCAACGGGGATGATCCGAGCGATTTTGATCTGAGCGATGCAGTAGGTTTCCATGAAAAAACAGCCCATCACCGGGGGCCATTTCCACATATTCCAAAGGCAACCGAGCTAATAGCTCATCGACCCGTTCCTTGTCGGCTCCCGCCTGATCACCAGTCAGGGTGTGGTCCATGCGCCCGCATTGGTGGGACCCGGCAATCACCTGAAGGCAGCCGTTTTCCCGGGTACAGGGGTCCACAGCGATGAAAAGGCTGGCCATGTGGGGGAAAAGGCAGCCATTTTGGTACCAATAGCCGTAGTCCTGATGCCATGTCCAGGCGCCGCCCACCTTGGCGTCTTTCATAATCATTTTGGAGTGATAATGGTACACTTCGCCGCCCAAAAGCAATTCCATCGACCGTACCACCCGTTCACAACGGGCGAACATCCCATAGATCCCCTGGCCCGGATGGTTCCAAAGGGCAAGGCGGACCTTGCCTCCATCGCCATCGGCCCGGCCAAAGGAATGTTGATCCAAGGCGCTGTCTTCTTTGGCACTATTTCTAAGAAGGGCGATCTCATCGGGGTCAAACATCCCGGGAACAAGGGCATAGCCCTGTTTTTGGTATTCGGTAACCTGTATCGAGCTAAGCTTCGAAAAAGCCATGGCAGGGTTCCTAACAAGGGGCACCATTGAGCCCGGTTATCTTACCATGTACGGAGGTTGTTGGCCCAAGGGTGGATAAATGCGACCCAAGGGTGAAGTCAAAACCCTCACCGAAAACCGATTGCCCTCAACACGAGTTAGGGCGTTGGTGCCAACAAGGGTTCCCGTCCTTTTTTTTCCCAAATGTCAGTCAACAGGGTGTGGATTTCCGGTTCGTTTTCCTTGAGTTCCGCCCGATTGAAAGGAAAAAAATCGTTGACTCCAAAATAGGCTTCCGTCATCTCCGCGAAAAACTCCATCGGATTGGTTAAGCCATAGTGTTTGACTCTGCTCCCGTTGTAGAGGAGGGCCTTGTCGCCATGACCTCCTTTTTTGAATCGCTCATAGGCCTCGACAACCCGAGGATGATGGAAACCCAAAACCTGATCGTGGAAGGCATGGGCTAGCTCATGCAGGATGACCCAAGGTTGCTCGTTGATGTTTCGTTTGGTGGGCAAATCCCTAGCCCGAGGCAAATGAACACACTTGACGAGGTCAGGCGCATAACCATTATCCACAAGCCATTGCCGCCCCGGATGATACTGCATCGACCCCAATTTCCCGTGATCTAGGTCAAGGACGATCACCACGGTCTTCAACTGTTTGAGGCGATCCGGGGGGACCACAACGCAAATATCCAAAAGTTTGTTTTCCAAAAAGGTTAAACACCGAGTGCCCAACTCTTTGTTCGCCTCCAGAAAAAGCCGATCATCCACCCGGACCGTCCACCCTTGAATCAACTTGGTGGTTCGGGCCTTGGGTAATTGGGCCTCGCCTGGTTTGGTCTCCGTTTTCGGGGGGGCCTTTTGGCTGAGCAATTGAACCATGGTTTTCCCCAGAGCCTCGCCCACCAGAAAATAGGTCTCGGCATTGCCAAATTCATGGTGCCCGTGGCCCGGATTGGGAGAATCCTCTGGCTTTCGCACAAAGGCGTGGGTTTCCACGAACTGAACGGTTCCCGAAAATTCAGGGAGTGCGGCGCCGCTTGCTTGGGCTTTGCGAAGTGTATCCCACGCTCCGAGGGCCTTTACCCAAGGCCCGGTGAGTTCGCCTACCACCACCGGCAACCGGGGCGACTTAAGGTCTTTTCGAACATCCCGAATCAGATTGGCCAGGTTGTTTTCATATTCGGGAATCGCTTTTTTAGGATCCACGCCATCATTCCAACCCTGGTACCAGACAAACCCGGCCAACTCAACCCCCTCGCCCTTGTAGCTGGGAAACTCCTTGGCAATGTTGGCCAAGGCATCTCGCACTTGTTCGATCATTTTTGTATAGTAGGGTCCAACTTGACCTCCTGAACTGGGTGGGCGAAAATCTTTGTATAGACTTTTTCCTCCCCAAGCAGTCTTGATCAAAAGCACAGGATTGGCAAGGGCATTTCCCAAAACATGTCCAAACTCCAACTCGGGACCGAAATGGTGTTTGTCCCCATAGGGAGTAAACCCCAAACCAAGAGGAGCGGCCTTTAAGAGGCCTTGTTCGGGTTGATACCTGACCCAAACATCCTTTCTCGTGGCCCACTCTCCAGAATCGTCCTTAAGGTGTTTGAGTTTTGGCCCCAACACCGGGTCCCCCATGAGGGTCAACAGGGTGCCGCGCCCTTGGTTGTAATCTTTACCGGCAAGGTCCACCACGGCTTGGCCTTCCATGTTGGACTGCCCGGCAAGGATAAACACCTTCCATGGCAACGGCTTTTCCGGGGCCTTGGCGACAGGGGCCTGATGGAATAAAAGCAGAAAGGTGATCCCTATTGTGGACAACTGCATGACGGTTTCTCAAGGTGGCTAGGATTGCGGCACAAGGTAAGGATAGGAGCTAAAGCCGGGCAAAAGCGACCGAAATCAGGAAATAATGGACCGTCTCCGGGCAAGATAGTCCCAAACCACAAACCGGTCCAACTCGCGCCCCGCCGTAAAAAAGACCCGCCCCTTGGTGGATTCCGCCAACCGATACGCAAATCGGACATCGTCCTCGGTTTGATTCCATGTCGAAAGAAGAAACAAATTGATCACCATCCCCTCTCTAGCACAGGCTTTTGCTTCGCGCAAGGTGGCATTTTCTGTGCGGACATCCGGCGGATAGAGCATGTAAAGATCCTTTCCTTCAAAGTGGGCGGTGGGAAGGCCATCTGTTATCACAAGGATCTGCCGGTTGGGTGTGTCTTGGGTGGATAGAAATTGCCGGGCAAGTTGGAGCGCATGTTGGATATTGGTGAAATGGGGAGGAAGATCCTCCTCGGTAATGTTGGGTTTAGACATATCCGCATAAAGACGCACGATGGGATCATATAGGGTGACGGGCTTGGGCAAAAGGGAAACCAGCTCCCCAACGGCACGGGGTTTGGCGACCGTGTACATCTCAATGAATTGCAAGAAATCCCCGGGGTATTCCCGTCGAATCAGCCCCTCAAGGGCCAGCGCCATCCGCTTGACATCGACATACAGGCCGTCGTAGCGCATGGAGCCGGACATATCAAGGAGCACGGCGGTGGCACATTTGGGTTTGTTCCGGGTGGTATGAATCACCATGTCTCTTGGATCGAGTCGAATCGGGGTTGGATTTCCTTTGCCTCCTTGGCGGACAAGGGCGTTGACAAAACTCTGGGGGATATCCAATTGGCTGATGGAGTCGCCATATTCATAGGGGCGGGTCACGGGCAATTCGACGGCCCCCTCGCCGTCGAGGTCGACCTCGTGTCGGCCGGTTTTGGAGGGGCTCAAATCGCTAAATATTTTGGAAAGCAGTTTCGATTGAAACAGGCGATGGGCTTTTGGGGTAAGTTCGATCCCCCCCTTTTGCGATTCGAGAAGGCCCTGTTCTTCGGCCAATCGCTTGACAAGATTTTGGATCTGTTTTTCCATCTCGCTTAGATTTTCGATATCCTCCGGCTCGGCAAACTGAGACAAGGCCTCGCGGTCGATGATGCCGATTTGGGCGGTCTTTGCCGCTTCCTCGATCTGTTGGAGCAACCGATCAATGGTTTCAAGCATCTCCTTGATCTCAATGGCCACGGGAATGTCCAGTGACTCTTGGCCGTGGAAGGGATACTTCTGGGCCAAATTCTCCACCTGATAGCGATCCCCAATCGCCCCAATAAGGCGGAGCAAATCGAGGGAAAAATCCCCACCCTGGTCGGTTCGACCTTGAGTGGCTTTGTACCAGATCCGTTCGAGGCCCTCGATGTCACCATCCTTGACGGCCCGATGATACTCCTTTTGCCAGGGGGGAGGCGGTTTTATCCGGGTTGTCTTTTTGGTGACTTCCTCCTTGGCATCCACCTTTACCGTGTCGGTTTCATAGGTGGCAAGGATCTTTCGTTTTTTTGCGTTAAGCATTTCCCGTAGGGCATCCAAGCTCGGCCCCAATCCCTTGATCTGAGAAGGGTCAAGGTGAATCGCCCGAGCAAGGTCGTCCGATGTCAGATTTCGGGTATGGCCAAATTGAAGCATATGCTCCAAGGCAGGGCTTACCAAGTCGCCTTTTGGTCGATTGGGCGGGGGAAAATGGACGGGATCAAAACGCTGATACGCATGGATGATCCCACCCAAGGGGGGCGTCGTCATGAAAATCCTTTGCTCATCGGGAAAGTAACTATTATTCTAGGCGGCCTTGGCCGGGTGACCCTGTTGGGGCGAAAGTGAATGCGTTTTTTCGTTTAAGAGTACTAGGTAGCAGGTAAACCTTCCCCATTGAAAATGGGTAGCTTCTTTAACTCTTGGGGACTACTCAATCGACCATCTATTGTCAATCAAAGCCCTATTAAAAACGAGGTACATTTTGATCATGAAATTTCCCGCTCAGAGTATGACCCTGCATCAATTTCGATGAAATGTCCCAATTGACCCACAAATGCGCGACCGGCCTGGCCCGCTATTTTGGACCCTCGTTGGGGGGAATTCGGAAACCGGGCAGGAATCGAAAGTAGTAGCCACACTCCTTGTGCCGTTGTATTTCTATTCCGCAAAACGGGACCTGGTCTAACTTGGGCTGTACCAAGAACGGCACACGGAGTGTGCCTACTACCTCCAAAAGCCATTGATTAAAAAACCGACAACCCTCCCCTTTACTTCTCCCTATGGTACCTAAAGGGCTTAGGCTTCAGGCGAAATGGCTCAGGAAGCAACTCTTGGGAAATGGTGGAGAGTTCAAACCGAAGCGGATGATCGGCCGATTGGATAGAATACAAACGATCCTGTGATTTTCCGAAAGGGAGATTGGCGATGACAGTGACCAATGAGCTTCCTCCTGACTTGGAAGAAACGAATCGGCTGCGTGTTGGGCGAGCGGGTCAGAACCTGTCCCTCTTCGTTTTGGAAGCGGTCCGAGAGAAGATCGCTCGGGGCCAAACCCTTAACGAAATCTGTGACACTTTCGCTAAGGCTGTG
>SIAL01000225.1 GCA_009691815.1 Gemmataceae bacterium
CACAAAGGTGTGCCATTCCCCTTGATCCCCTCGATCCACTCCTTCCAATGCCCAATGGTATTGGCGATGGGGTCAATCTTGAGCGACTTGGCCTCGGCCGCCAAATCGGTTCCCTCGGGAAGGAACACACGCCGATTGTAGTCGGCTTGGAGCATTCCCTTGGTGCCGACAAACAAAACGCCATCCGACCAAGGCAGGGAGCCCTTGACCTCGGGTTTGCGACCGCCATCGTACCATTGCAATTTGACAGGCCCGCGTTTGCCCTTGGCGGCAAAATGCCAAGTGGCGGTGAGTTGATCCGCGGCGGTTTCGGGATGAACCGGGGTTCCTTCGGCGGAAACTTTGTGGGGGAAGTCCAATCCCAGCGACCAAAAGGTCAGGTCGATGTAATGGCAACCCATATCGCTCAGGGTACCCGAGCCAAAGTTCCAATAACTGCGCCAGTTAAAAGGGACCCAAGAGGAGCTGTAGGGAACCATTTTCGCTGGGCCAACCCAAAGATCATAATCGAGTGTGGCGGGAACTGGCTCGCCCTTCTTGGTGGTAACCGCTTTGCCACCCCAAGACTTGGCGCACCAAACATGGGCTTCGGTCACATCCCCGATGGCCCCGGCCTTAATCAGTTCCACCACCCGTCGATAGTTCGTCGTGGAATGAATCTGTGTACCCATCTGGGTAACCCGCTTGTTGGCCTTGGCTAGGTTTCTCAGGATGCGGGTTTCCTCCACGGTGTGGGCCAGCGGTTTTTCGCAGTACACATGGCGGTTGGAATCCAAAGCCAACGCCGCAGCGGGAAAATGGGTGTGATCGGGGGTGGCGATCAAAACGGCATCGATGTTTTTTTGGTCAAGAACTTTGCGAAAGTCCTGATCAAAGGACGCCTTTGGGAATTGTTGTCGGGCTTGGCCGATGCGGCTGGTATCCACATCACAAAGAGCGGCCACGGTCCCGCCGGCTGGTTCGATTTCAATGAGATTGGCACCACCTCGACCGGCTACCCCGATGACGCCAACGCGAATCTGCTCGGCGGCCGGATACCCGTAGGTGGCGCGAACCAATGGAATGGCGGCGGCCGCACCCAAAAGGAAAGTTCGGCGATTGGTACCAAAGCTCGACATGGGAGAGTCTCCAAGGAGGGGGAAAACAGGAAAGGAAGGATGGGCTCTGCCGGGGATTATCCCTTGGCAAATCCGCTCTTGGCATCCTAAAAAACCGGGGTTCAGGCTACAAGTAAAGAGATGGGAAAATTTGCCCTTCGGCTCCTTTTTCGGCCACAAAACCACAAAATGGTTATTGGAACCTACAGAGGCGAAAAGATCAGTTCGACCGCCAAAACGGCTAAAAAAAGAAATGGCCCACTTTAATGGGCCATTTTGCGCAACAATGTTGGATTAAAAAAAACCGATCAAACCTGAAAAAACCGCAATGGGTCTTTAGGGGCCCGTGGTCCCGGCCGGAGTCTTTTTCAGATGCTCCATCAGCAAGCGGCGAAGCATCTTTGCCGGGCTTAGGCCCTTGGCAAAAGCGTCGGTTTCAAGCATATTGGCTTGCCATTCCGGCAAAAGCAGGGAAATTTCCACTACCGGACCCATCGCATTTGCTTTCATCATTTTGGACTCCTGGCCGCCCATATCCTGAACAACCTCCTCACACCATGGCGGAATTGCCATAGCTCGGTTTCCGAGGCCACGCTGTTTCTTACCCTTTAGAAGCCCGTCCATTTCCCAACCAATCCTCAAAAAGTGTACTTTTTTGCAAATCAACCTGCTTCCTTACATGATACCAATGCAAACCCAATGCCAATGAGAAGATATTGTGAGATTGGGCGATTTTTTTACCCCCATAGTTAGGATTGGGAGTTGGGAAGGACCGCTGGCCTATAGTGCGTGGCGGCAATGTGCTAAAATGAGGAAATGAAGCGCAAAATTCGTGTCGAATTGAAGAAAAACCGCTCGAAACCCGCCCGGGACAAAACCTGGACCCGGGGATTTGAGGAGCATAATTTTGCGGAAGAAAGCACGCATCATGGGGAACGGGTGCGCACCAAAGGGGAACTATCCCGAAAACGGACAATTCTTCAGGATTCCACACAGCTGACGACCGATTCCACCACGGCGGGCGAACTACCTGCGGTGGACAAAGACTCTTGTTTTCCCGGCAGAGTCTTACGAATTCATGGCCTTTTTAGTGTGGTCGAAACGGACGATGGCCATCAAGTGGGCTGCACGGTAAGACGACTGCTCAAAACACTGGCAACTGATGCCCGAAATGTAGTCGCCGCAGGGGATCGCGTTTGGATTCGACTGGGGGAAGGGGAGCAATTCCCCGACTCTTCGGAACCGGTTCAGACCTCGGCCCGCGCCCAAAACCCTTCGGAATTGCCTTTTCATGGGGTGATATACCGGATTGAAAACCGCCACGGCGTGTTAAAACGAAGCGTTCGGGGCAAGGAACATGTTTTGGTTGCCAACCTAGACCAGGTGATTTTTGTGGTGTCCGTCGTTGAGCCCGAACTCAAGGTCCACCTTGTGGATAGGTATTTGGCGGCGGCAAATCGCTCGGGAATCCCAACTGTTGTTTGTCTAAACAAAATCGACCTCGCCGATGCGGGTAAATACCAAAGAATGGTTGGTGGCTTGGAGAGGCTGGGGGTGGAAGTCCTTTTAACCAGTGCAAAATCCAACCTTGGTATCCACCGGCTTACGGAACTTGTCCAAGGCAAAGTAAGCGCGGTTTCGGGCCAAAGCGGCGTGGGTAAGTCTTCTTTGCTTAACGCCATCGAGCCCGGCCTTGGCCTAAAGGTGCGCGAGGTCAGCGAAGTAAACGCCAAGGGCAAACACACCACCACCGCCAACGATCTTATTCGGCTTAAAAAGGGGGGCTGGGTGGCCGATACCCCTGGGATGCGCCAATTTGATATTTGGCAAACGACAGCTGGGGAACTGGAAGGCCTTTTTACCGATTTTAGGCCCTTTGTGCCCCTTTGCGCTTTTCCAGACTGCACCCACACCCATGAAACCCGTTGTGCCGTGCGAGGGGCCGTCGATCGGAGACTGATTCACGCCAGTCGCTACCATAGCTATTTGGGTCTGCTGGAAGGTAGAGAATAACCAAGGCGGACCCCAAAAACTTTCCATCCTAAGACGATTTCTCAAAGTACCTTTTGCCAATATGCGAACACTTATCCTCGGCGACATTCACGGCTGTTTAGGAGCACTGGACCTGGTTCTCCAGACCGCCGGACCCGCAGACCGAATTATTACTTTGGGAGACTATGTCGATCGTGGCCCCGACAGCAAAGGGGTCCTTGATCGCCTCATTTCCTTAGAGAAATCCGGTGTTCTGGTGGCCCTAAGGGGCAACCACGACATGATGATGATGGAAGCCGCAAATACCAAGTCCACGGGCCATTGGCTCTACCACGGGGGCCGTGAGACTTTGCAAAGTTATTACACCAACGAAAAACAGGACTGGCCCAAGGCCATTCCCATGGCCCATTGGCAATTTCTTTCCCATTCTTTGGTGGATTACCATGAAGACAGCGACTTTTTTTGCGTCCATGCCCGGGTGGAACCGGGATTGGATCTAGCCGACCAGCCCGAAAGTGCCCTGTTTTGGGAAAAATTGGAAGAACCCCTGCTCCACCATTCGGGAAAAACCATGATCTGTGGGCACACCAAACTGGATTCCGGACTCCCCTTGCGTTTTCCCGGCACCATCGCTATCGATACGGGGGCCTACAGCCAAAATGGGTGGCTCACCGCCTTGGAATGGCCAAGCCTTTTGTATTGGCAGGCCAACCAAATGGGAGAGACACGAACGGGGCAATTGTAACCCCCAAAAGGGATTAGGGTGGCCTTTTCAAACTATTTTTGGATAGGAATACCCGATGGATTCCTCAAGCTTCCCTTGTACGGGTGGACAAAGTTAAAGTATACTATCCTTTAGGGAGTCCCCCTTTATTCCTACTATTACTTCGCCCAACGGAGTACTTGTCATGTCCTCGAACAAAAATAAAAGACCTACTCGCCGACCAACTCCTCATTTGGAAAATCTCGAATCCAGAGTGACTCCCACCTCTAACCTGGACGGGATGCCTTTCATCGAACCCACTGAACCCACCGAACCCACCGACATGGTGGTAACCATGGTGCCACCCATCGAGCCCTTAATAGTGGACCAGGTTCAATTGCAGAGGTTGACCAAAGCCCTTGTGGGAAGTCCGGAATTTCTTGGCAATCAGGTTGAGTTAGCCTATCAAATGGTTTTGGGTCGTCCTTCGGAGCAAGCGGGCAAGGCCGCCTGGGCCAAAGCATTGGCATCGAATGCCCTCGATATCGAAGACCTTAGCGTTCACTTCATCGCCACCGAAGAGTTCCTCGGCAAGGTGGACTACAACGCCTTTACGATGGTCAAATTTCTCTATGCCACCTACCTCGACCGACAACCCGATCCAGGGGGGTTGACCAACTGGGTGCGTCAAATCGACAGCCTTTCCCATTTGTATTTAACCGGCAAGGGCATTGAGGCCTGGATTGCCATGGAAGATCCGAAATATGGCACCACTTTGGATCCTAACTTCATTGGGTTAGCCCCCGAGAACCGAACATCTGAACAGTTGGGGGCGTTGAAACTGGCCTTGGCCAATGTTGCCGAAGGCATTCGAGATAGCCAAGAGGCGGTGGAAAATACCATCGAATCGCTGTATCAGGGAATCTTGGACCGAGTCCCTTCGCAAGAAGAAGTCGATGGCTGGGTGAACACCCAGATTTCCGAGACGGAAATGCTTGCGGGCTTCCTCTCCTCGAAGGAGTATCAGAATCAGTTCCAAAGCTACCAGACCTTGGTCGTTAGCTGCTATGCCGATGTCTTGTTCCGCCCCGTGGGAATTGAAGGATTGGACCGGTGGTCCGAGTCGTTCGGGGCAGTGGAAGGCGACTTTTCTTGGCTGAGCCAGGTGCCCGGTGTTCAGGGCGAAAGAGATGTTCTAAACGACCAAGAATACAAAGCGGTGGTGAACCTCCTCTACGCCAACCATGTGAGCGATACCAAGCCCGGTGACTTTGCCTACATCTCTGCGTTTGATCCCTATTATCAGGTCAAGATTATGGGTCAACAAATGAAGTTGGCGGCCCCGTCGTCTGAGGAGGTGCTTCCCTTCGATTATGACTCCTTTTGGGAAAATGTGGACTTCACCAAATGGAATTCCCTAACGGGTGACTGGGAATACGACCTCAAACCGGGCTTCATTAGCACTGATCCCACAAAGCCCGATGTGATCACATTTAATTCCATGGGATTCCTTGGGGGGATGAGCGAGGCCGATATTGCCAAGCGCGTCAACGAATTCATGATGGGAGCATGGAACTTGGTGGATTCAAACTTTGGCGATAGCCTTCCCTCCGATTGGGCAGGAGGAGATACAGGCTGGAATATCAATCTGGACGATTTGACTGGCGGCAGTATTCCTTGGGATTGGGGAATTGTTCCCGATCCCAATAATGTTATTTCTCCAGTCTACCCCATTTACACTTCCTATTCCGCCAACGGAGATGTCAATGGCGATGGCTTTGAAGATTTCATCGTTTCCAGTCCTTTGTATATCGGCGACCTTGCCTCCACCCAAATTGATGTCTATTCCGGTCGCCCCGAAGAAGGAATCCTCTATTCCTTCATTCCCTATGAGGGGCACTCCAATGCAGTCCCCGTAGCCGTCGGAGATTTCGATGGTGATGGCTCCTTGGAGATTCTAACGAGCATTCTGCCTACGGAAGACAATCTAGATCCGAATGGTGTGCGACCGGAAATCAAGGTATTTTCCGGGAAAAATGGATCGTTCCTCCACTCGTTTCCTGTTCCCGCCGACATGACTTGGACCACTGTTGTTGAAATCCCTCCAGGGGACAATGAAGAGGGTACAAGCTACGCCTTTGCACCCGGTATCAGCGGGGTTTTGGTGGGGGCGAGGAATCTGATGACCTCTTTGGCGGGAACCGATCAGATCCTTTTGGCGACCCAAGGGTCAAAACTGGA
>SIAL01000226.1 GCA_009691815.1 Gemmataceae bacterium
GGCGGATTGCGTAAGGATCGCCCTGCATGAATGGGGGTGCGATTGGAGTTGGGTGTTTTCGGGGATCAATGCCGGGGGGAATATGGGTGCTGATGTTCCCATTTCGGGAACGATTGCCGCGGCCCGAGAGGCGGCCTACCACGGGCTTAGGGCTGTAGCGTTTTCCCAATATAAAATTCGAGGTTTGGAATATGACTGGGATCGTGCCGCTTCTTGGGTATGCCGGGTTATCGAGTGGCTTTCCGAACGCAATACCCCCGCTGGTTGCTTTTGGAATGTAAACTTCCCCCATTTGGAAAAGGGCGATCCTGAACCCGCCATCCTAGAGGCATCCGTGGGTCGCTATCCCCTTCCCTTGGAATATCGCAAAGGGGAAAAAGGTTGGCTTTATGCAGGGCAATACCACCAAAGGGAAAGAGAAGCGGGTAGCGATGTCGCCGTTTGTTTTGGGGGGGATATCGCAGTGAGTTTGATTTCGGTTTGAATCAACCCGCAAAGGACGACATGACAAGGGCCGCATTTTGGCCCCCAAAACCAAAGCTTGTGGAAAGTCCCTTGTGCACCGGAATTTCCCGAGCGCTGTTGGGCACATAATCGAGGTCGCATCCCGGATCGCGCTGGGTTTGGTTGATGGTTGGTGGCAATTCTCCTGTCTTAAGAGTCATGGCCAAGGCCACCGCCTCAACGGCCCCTGCCGCCCCAATTAGGTGACCGATCATCGACTTGATAGAGGAAAGCGGAACCTTGGCAGAATCCACACCAAGGACTTTTTTGATGGCAGTTGTTTCCATTAGGTCGTTGAGCCGTGTGCTGGTCCCGTGGGCGTTGATGTAGCCTATTTCCGAGGCGTTTGTGCCTGCTTCCCTGAGAGCCCAGTTGATAGCGCGGCAAGCCCCCTTGGCTTCGGGATCGGGTTTCGTGACCGAGTAGGCATCAAAACTGGTACCCATACCCAAAACCTCAGCATAGATCTCGGCGCCTCTGGCCTTGGCATGTTCCAATTCTTCAAGAACAAGAACTCCTGCTCCCTCGCCAAGCACAAAGCCGTCACGCTGACCGTCAAAAGGGCGGGAAACTTCCTCGGGGGATCGTGTGGCTGGGCTCAGCGCCCCTAACGCGCTGTAGGCAACCATAAGGAGCGGATCAAGGCGGCTATCGGCACCGCCCGCGATCATGAGGTCGGCATCCCCCCGCGCAATTAGGCGAAAGGCCTCACCTACCGCTTGGGTGCCCGCCGCGCAAGCGGTCGTAATCGTGGAATTGGGACCTTGGGCGTTATGCACCAAAGATATGTGCGCTGCCAACATGTTGGGCAAATATTTAAGAATCCAAAGGGGAGCGAGTTTTCCTGGACCATGTTGACCCAGATTTTGAGTATAGTTTGGGTCTTCGTTGTGAAATGCTTCACACAGGAGCGAACTGATCTCCCCGAGATCGACCGGAACCATTCCCGAACCCATAACGACTCCAAATCGTTCTAAGTTGATTTTGGAACAATCAAGGCCGGAATCGTTCATGGCAAGGATAGAGGCCACCACCCCAAAACGGGCAGCTCTCCCCATAATTTTGGCACTTTTGCGATGTTCTTGAGGAAGGTATTTCACGAAATCAAAATCGGGAACCTGACCGGCAATCCGGACTGGATGCTTTGAGGCATCAAAACAGGTGATTCCCTTCACACCGCTTTTGCCTGCCACACAAGCATTCCAAAAATCGGTCTTTCCGATACCATTGGGGGCCACAACCCCCAAACCGGACACGACTACCCGCTTCATGGGAAAAGCTTTCTTACATAGGTTCCCAGAATGCCCTGTTTTAATAGGCATCCCAAGTTTCTTAATAGTGTTCTTTTTACTTAGTCATCTCAAATTATCCAGCTTTCCCGGTCGGATTGCAATAGGAAAAAATCTTCATACGCAAAAGATTTCCTTGGCATAATCGCTAAAACCGGACCTTAGAGTTGTTGGGCAAAGAATTGGCATTTTGCCCTGCCCTTGGGGATATTTTTTTTGGAGACCCTACCCATGCGACCTTCCCTTTGGATAAAATCGGACCTAAATGCGTTTTTTGGGCTGGCCTTGGATAATGTTGCCGTCATCATTCTCTTGCTAGGTCTGATTTCGGGTACCCAAAGCCAACAAGAGCAGGTTGAGTCCGGTAGATATGTTTTTTCGCCCGATTTTGTCGTTTCCAACATGGTTCCGGGAACCGCGCTTGGTGTCCTTTTTGGCGACTTGGTTTTCTCGGCCATGGGGTTCCTTTTGGCCAAAAGGGTGGGAAGGGCGGTAACCGCAATGCCTTTGGGGTTGGATACTCCCAGTACTTTCGGGGTTGCTTTTTTGGTCCTTTTGCCCGCGTTGACCCTTGGCCACAAACAGTTTCCAGGCGATCCAGAGGCGGCACAAAATTTTGCTTGGCATGTGGGGCTTTCCGTTTTGGTGATCACCGGGGTGATCAAAACCTTACTTTCACCTTTTGGCAATTGGGTTCGAAGGATTTTGCCCCGCGCTAGCCTTTTGGGGTCCCTAAGTGGCATTGCCTTGGCCCTGATTGCTTTTTTACCCCTCATTAACGATGGCATTGCGTCGGTTCCCTTGGTCGGGATTGTTGCCCTTGGCCTTATGGTTGGGGCCCTTGTTGCGAACCTTCAAATACTCCGGTTACCAGGTGTCTTGGGTGCGGCTTTGGTAGGTTGTGCTTTAACAGGGATTGCCGGGTTGATGCCGGACTCCATCCCTCTTGCGCCCGGATTTTCCGATCAACCCCTGCATTTTAGTTGGACCGGAATCCCATGGGTTTGGGGTTCCGTCGGTGGAGAGTATTGGGGTTCCGTTTTAAGTGCGGCCCTGGACCGGTTGCCGGTCATCTTGCCATTTGCTCTGGCGACCATCATTGGCGGCATCGACTGCACCGAGAGTGCCGCAAGCGTCGGGGATGAATATGACACCAGAGCGGTTTTGTTCACCGAGGCAATTGCCAGTTTGGTGGCCGGGGTTTTTGGTGGGGTCATCCAAACGACACCTTACATCGGTCACCCTGCCTACAAGAAAATGGGGGGCCAAATTGGTTACACTCTGCTCACCGCCATTTTCATTGGATTGGCAGGGTTTACCGGGGCTTTTTACCTGTTGGAGTACATCCCCAAATCGTGCCTTTATCCGATTTTGGTCTATGTCGGAATCGAGATCACTGCCTCGAGTTTTCATTCCACCGAACCCAAACATCTTCCCGCCTTGGCGTTGGCTTTTTTGCCCGCCTTGGCATACCTCATGACGCTTGGGTTAAAAACAGGTTTTGGCATGGCCACTCCAACGGGCCTTGGATTTGTTCAAACTTTGCGCTGTGTGGGCAACGGCTTTTTGGTGACCTCGATACTCTGGTCGGCCATGTTGGTGATGGTGATCGACAAAAGGGCGGTAGCGGGGGTGATATTTGCCCTCGTGGCGGCATTTTGCAGTTTTTTCGGAGTGATCCATTCCCCATTGGGGGATGAACATGTGGGACCTCCTTGGGTAGTAATGGAACAGGTTCAAAAAGAATTCCATGATGTGGTAAAATACCAGACCCCCTATCATTGGGCCGGGGCCTACCTCATCCTTGGTTTGGTTTTCGCCCTGTGGGCCCTAAGCATGAAAAAATCCCCTTTGTCCCCTCCCTTGGAAATCGGAAAGAAAGACGCTAAAGCCCCCCATTAAACCGCCCTTAGGCCCCCCATTATTCAAACATTCCCTTATTCAAGCCCTCTCTTCGGGTGGAAAGCGCGGTATTGGCTATTAGGCCAAGAGTCGGCTACAAACCCCAATCCACCCCCTTGCGAAACTAGGGTTTATTGCCCGATTCGCCCTTTGGTTCCCCATCGGGCCTTGACGGTCATTGACAAGGACACTTAGCATGAAAGGAGAAGCGCTCTTTTTCGCCTCATGGATTCCAAGGAAGGCCAACGACAGTTTATGTCCTATCAGCATACTTTTGTTCGACATAAAACCCGTGTTGTAGTGGTTGGAGGCGTTGCGATTGGGGGAGACAACCCCATCCGAGTCCAATCCATGACCACACCGGATACCCATTTGGTTGCCGAGGTGGTGGCCCAAATTTTGAAGTTGGAGGAGGCCGGTTGCGAATTGGTGCGTGTCACCGTTCCAAAAGCCGAAGATGCCGCCGCCCTTGGTGAGATTCGAAAGCAAATCCATATCCCCCTCATTTGTGACATTCACTTCGACCATAAAATGGCTTTGGCCGCAATTGATCACCCTGTGGACAAAATCCGAATCAACCCGGGGAACTTGGGCGGCTTGGACAAATTCCGCCAAGTCATCCGAAAAGCAAAAAACAAAGGTATCCCCATGCGGATCGGCGTCAATGCCGGCAGCCTAGAGCGGGAACTTGTCGAAAAATACGGCTTTCCCTGCCCCCCCGCCATGGTGGAAAGCGTTTTACGATACATTGAGATCGCGGAATCCGAGCACTATTACGACTTAATCGTTTCGCTCAAATCTTCCGATGTTCCAACCGCTGTGGAGGCCTATCGCCTTTACGCAAAACAGGCCAATTACCCGACCCACATTGGTATCACCGAGGCAGGCAAACCACCCTATGCCGTCACCAAATCCGCCTGTGGTTTGGCACCACTTTTGATGGACGGCATTGGCGACACCATGCGCATTAGCCTTTTGGGCGATCCCGTTCCCGAAGTAGCTGCCGCCTTTGACATCCTGCAAGCTACTCAGCGGCGGGTGCGCCGACCCGAACTGATTGCCTGTCCCACCTGTGGTCGGCTGGAAATTGACCTTGAGGGAATTGTGGCCCAGGTAGAAAAGCGTTTAGAGGGGAAAAAGACTCCTATCAAAATTTCCATTTTGGGATGTGTGGTCAATGGTCCCGGCGAAGCTAGGGAAGCCGATTTGGGGATTGCCGCCGGGAAAGGAAAGGGAGTCATCTTCAAACGGGGGGAAATCGTCCGCCATGTCCTTGAAAGTGAAATGGTGGATGCCTTGATGGAGGAGGTGGCAAAATGGGAGGCCGAAGAATTGGAAAAGGGCACCCTTTACCGAGAGAAATCCATAGAAAACTCCAAGCACCCACACCGTACCCGACTTCCCTTGATAAAGGGTTGAAAAAAGGGACCGGGCCGGGAGTTCCTTTCTTTTCTCCCCTCCCAAAAGGGTTTTAGCCGTGCCCATTCGGTTTGCTTGTCCGGAATGCAATGCCGCGTTTCAGGCTCCTGACCAATTGGCGGGAAAGCCGGTGGCGTGTCCCAAATGCAAGAAAAAAATCACCGTTCCCGCCCAACCGCAAAAGGCGGCGGGAGTCAGCGGTTCAATTCCAAAACCCAAAGCTGATTCTCCACCCGTTTTGGATGATGCCGCACTTCGGGCCAGTCAGGAGGCCGTTGAGGCCTTCATGGGGGCGGAGCGCTTGGCGGATGAGGCTGCCAAAGAATCCTCGATCGAGTTATCATGCCCTTTTTGCGATGAAGCGATCAAATTTCCCCTCGAAATGGGAGGGAAACAGGCTCCCTGCCCGGAATGTTCTCGCATTGTTAAAATCCCCCAAGCCAAGCGAACCGATGCGGGGTCGTGGCGAGCCAATGTCAAACAGGGACCAGGTGCCGTTCGTCGCGATCTGGAACCGGTTCCCGAGGGTATGCAGGGTGGCGCAAAAGTAGAGGTTTCAAGAGAAGCACTCGAAGAAGCTGACGCCCTGCTTTCAAGGCGACCCAAAGTGGTCGTTCCGATCCGCCAGCGCATTCGACAAGCGGTCATACTTGGCTTGGTGGGTTCCGCCGCCGCTCTTGTGCTGGGTGCCATTTGGTGGATTCGTAGCGGCCAACAAAATCTCGTCAACTTGGAACAGGTTGTCCGTCAGGGCGAGGCCGACATCAAGGCAAACAAAGAATATCCCAGCCGGGCTAGGGCGATTTATAACCTTGTTTCAGTTTCTGTTCTGACACCCTATTCAAACGATGTTAACACCTATCCCAAGAAATATACCGACTTGGCTTTAGCGGATTTTCGCTTGGAAAAGCAAAC
>SIAL01000227.1 GCA_009691815.1 Gemmataceae bacterium
ATATTCTCGATCGGATAGGAGATGTCGTGGGTCGCCGTGGGACGATGTCCTTCCTCGGCAATGGCATCCACCATCGTTTCCCGCAGGTTGTCCTCGTCTTCGACGATATGGATGTTTAGGGCATTCATGGGCGTCCCTTGGGTTTGGTGAGTATTGCCCCAAAGGTTCCATAAGGCTTTGGGGGCAATGCCTCTGGTTTATTTATCTCAAAATGTTCAAACAATCGTCAAGGGACGAATCACGACTTCATGGAGTGTTAAGGCAACTGGCGTCAAATTCCTTCCTTGGAGCACCCCTTTTTTGTCCCGAACGCTTTATTGGGTTCTTTTTTTGGAAATTTTTGGTTTGCTGGAGGGAATACTCCTTGAATAGAGAATGGCACCCATCCCCAAGGATCTCCCTATGGGCACTCAATCCATGCAAAATCGGGACAAAGCACGCAAGGAAAAATACCGCCAGCAAAAACACCGGGAGACCATTGAACGGCTCTACCCGGAGATCGTCATCGAAAATCGCGGGATTGCCAAGGGAGACCTTGCCGGTCTCATCGCGGCCCAATTCACCCGCTTTGCCATTCACGAAGGGAAAAAAGCTCCTCCCGGCTGGGATCTTTGCAGAGAGTTTCTCAAAGATCTGGTCAAAGGAGAGATCGCCACCAACTCTCGAAGCGTTGCCCATTGTTGCACCCTCATTGGTGATTTTCTTTTGGCGACGCTTGGCGAGGAAACGGTTTCCAACTTCCTGCCCGCAGAAGGATTTCGAATCTGTGTTTCCCAAAGCAGAAAACTGTTTGTGGTCATTCAAAAGCTTTTGGGGGTAAAGGATGCCCGGGGATCCTTGGTTTGGTCCAGTTTTACCCGCAAAAAACTTTGTGTTGACGGCCATGAGATGGACATCTATTTCACCGACCATGCCCTGCAAAGGGTGGTCCAGCGGTTTCTCGGAGAGAAGCTCAATTCCTACCATAAAATTGAGGCCTTATATCTATTGTTGCATTTCGCCCCGGCCACGGTGGAACGCTACCAAGGGCAGCTCTTTTTGTCTTTGTTTGCTCCTTGTGATTGGTTTCACAAAGGCCATGCCAAACAATGGGTAGGCGGCGGCTTGGACTTTTCCACTTTGAATTTACCGGACCTATTGCCCCAACCGGTTCCAAAAGAGACGAAAAGGTCAAGCGATACCAAGCCCTTGATGATGGTACGAGCCATGCGGTTCCCCGCCGAATTGGTCGGTTCAAGGATTATCCTAAAGACCGCTTTGCTTCCCGGGCAGGACGGCACCCCCGAGATGAAACTGCGCGATTATCCTTCCCCTCTTGGGGAAACCGAAAAACTCCTGTTTCGGGAATTGGACAAGGTGTTCCCGGATCCCACCTCCGCCGAATATGGTCGCCTCCTTTTGCTGATGCACCAAAGCGGCCATCCCCAATTCACCAAGGCCCGAATGGACCTTCCCAACATCTATTGGGTCGAAGGGGAATTTGACCTTTTTGATAGGGTCTGCGCCTAGTAAACCCATTGGGGTTACCAAATTGCCACTTTATCGTGTGCGGTTCCAAGCAAACGCAATGGGAGCTCCCGCAAACGGAAAAACGGTAAGCGATAAAAGCCCAAGTATCAGGACGAAAAAGTGAAGCCCCGCCGGCTTTCCCCCGGCAAATTGCCAACTGGCAAGGGCCAGTATCAAGCAAAGAAACCCCGCGGCCAACAGTGCATGACCAACAGACAAAAGCCGCCGCTTTAAGGCACATCCCCAAGCAACTACTGTTAGGGAAAACAGAGCGACCCCGAAAAGGAATACGACCGCATAAAAAAAGAGCTCCGATACACTTGGTGGAGCCATATTGCTCACCATTACCATGAGGATCATCCAACCACAATAAATTACAATCGGAATGATAATGGCCATTGTCCTACCGCTAAGGCAAAGGCAAAGAGCAAAAGACATGGCAACCCAGCCGGACAAAATCACACCCGGGAAATACCACCAGGCAAATTCCACATCCCGATGATGGGCGGCATGGTCAGGGGCCAACCCAATGGCCAACATCAAAAGAAGTAGCCAGGGAATGATTGCCAAAAAGATCGACTTCATGGCGGTTTTAAGCAGGATGGCGCTTAGGGTGGAAGATTTTAGCGGCTTCGTTGCTAAGAATTGATTCATCCCCATGGAAGCATCGGAATTGCCCGTATGCCCCATGAGCAATCCGGTAATTAAGCACAGGATGGAAAAGCACCAACCCTGGATCAAAAGGGTGTGAACAAGCTCGGCGGCCGTTCGGGACGAAAAACCCCAGATAAGCAGGGTAATCAACAGCACCATCGCCACCGCGATGGGAAGAAACCACCCTTTTTGGTACCATTCAGACCATTCTTGGGCACGGGTTGGAGAGGTTAATTCGTTACGGCGCCTACCAAACAAGGCGTTGAAGAATTTGGCCAAATATTCAAAAAGAGAACTTTCCCATTGGAGGCCATGGCGTTGGCGATTGGTGCCCCAAATCCCAACGAGGTAGGCGACCCCCAAGGCGGTGGCCATTATGAGGACCTCAAAAGGAGTGACTGTATCCCAATAGCGGGTGGGTTGGGAAAACAGCGGTCCATGGCGGCTTTTTAGCCAAATTCCCTCCAGGACCATGGTTACCAAAAGAGCGGGGAACAACCAAAGCGACTGATTGAAAAGGATCAAGCAAGCCTGAAAGGTGGCAAAAATTACGGAAAAACAGAGCGCATTGCCCAACCAAGGCCATTGCAGGTCGAAAAGCTGATTGAGGGCCCAACCCGAAAGCAGCGCCTGCCCCACCACCAAAAAAGTGGCCGGTATCATTTGAACAAACCCAATGAACCGGTCCGAAACAGGAAGGGAGTATAGCCGTCCCGGCGAACCCACAGCGTGGAGGACGGCTGCGCCGAACAACATTCCCAAGATCTCGGCGAAAATAAAATGCATGATGATCATGTCCGGGTCATGGAACGCGAGGAGGCCTCGTGCCTTTAGTGCGCCTAATATCAGGACTGGTATGGAAAAGGCTCCAAGGAGTCCCAGAAGTAGAGGGAACCACCCTCTACGGACAAGGTCCCCCATTAAGGCCCGTAGGATTTTTACCGTTTGAGGGTTGCTCATGATCGCCCCTCCTGTTCAAGTCCTTTGGCCGAAATGCGCGCAACAAAAATATCTTCTAGGCTTATAGGTTCAATGGATTGAATCAGGGCACCCATGGCCACCGTGGCTTCCTGAATAGCTTCTGTCGAAGCAACCGTGACCACGGACCAATCCTTTCCCGACCCCTCCGCTTGAAGCCAAATGCCATTGCCGGGGAACTTGTCCACCTCGGCCGGAAGTCGAAATTGCACCCGTTTATGATCTAGCATGACCCGGTCCATGGGGGCGGATAGTTGGATCTTTCCTTGGTGCAATATTGCGATATGATCAGCAACCCGTTCGACCTCGTCGAGCAAATGAGAGGAGAACAGCACGGTTCGTCCTTCCTCGGCGATCGTGCGGATGATGGCACCTAAAATGTCGCGCCGAACGACAGGGTCCAGCCCGGACGAGGGTTCGTCCAAGATGAGTAAATCCGGTCGATGAGCCAAGGCAAGAAGTAGCCCGATACGGGCCCTTTGCCCCCGGGAAAGGGTTTTGATATTCGCCATGGGATCCAGATCGAAATCGCGGCGCAATCTTTCGGCATAAACCGGATCCCAAGAGGGATAAAAAGCGGCGGTGTAGGAAATGATCTGGTGAACGCGCATCCAATCGAATAGCTCCCGGTTTTCTGACAAATAGCCGATTCGGCCCAAAGTCCCCACCGGATCCGCCACAGGGTCGAGACCAAACACCCGGACCGACCCTGATTGGGCCTTGAGTAAGCCAAGGGTGTGTTTAATAAGGGTGGTTTTGCCGGCACCGTTTCCGCCAATGAGGCCAAATACCCCGCCCTTGGGCACGGTTAAGGAAACGCCATCAAGAGCAATTGTCTCGCCAAACTGTCTGCGTAGGGACTGAATTTCAAGGATGTTTTCGCTCATGACCCATGCTCTCCCAAGTTTTTCGAAGGATATGATTTGGCCCGTTGACAAACCATGTCTACGAGGTCTTCAATGGGAACGCGCATCTGGTGGGACTCTGAAAGGAGGCCGTCGATTCGATCCAATAGCAGGCGTAGCTTCTCACGGCGGGCCAAAGGCGAGGGCCCGGCCGTGACAAAGGTCCCGGCTGTGCTTCGTTTTTCGACGAACCCCTTTGCCTCCAACTCACGGTAGGCCCTTGCAACCGTGTTGGGGTTCACCAGCAACTGTTCCGCCAGAATGCGAATGGAGGGGAGTTCGCCTCCCGATTCTAGGACGCCCGAAGCGATCAGGTTTTTTACCTGCCGTACGATTTGCTGGTAAATCGGCATACCATCTTGGGTGCTGATGTGGATGTGCACCTTTTTGTCTCCGATGATTCGGTTAAGGGATCCGTAACGATCCCGGCACGAATATGTTGTGTCAATACACTAATACAATGACGCCGAACGCTTGTCAAATCCAAAAATGGGCCATCATGCAAAAAAAGACAAGCACCCAAGGTTTCCCGGGCGCTTGTCTTTGGATGTTGGTTTACCGACGATCCCTTACACGGGGTTCTTCCATGGCCCCCGGTAGGGCCGACTTAACATCGCCTCGGCCTCTTTGTCGTCCGGAATGGTTTCCTTTACCGCATCCCACTTGATAGGCCGTTTGAGCCGGGAGGCAATATTCCCAAGATGGCAAATCGTGGCGCTTCGGTGGCCAATCTCCGCATCTGCCGCCGGTAGTTTGCCCGACTTGATGCAATCCAGCCAATTTTTGTGGTGATCCAAACTGGCGTCCGCTTTGAGGGCCTCTTTGGGCACCTCCCCAAGGAGGGTTTTGTCGGAGGCGGTTAGAACCCCTCGGGAGACAAAGATCCAGCCTTTTTCGCCGATGAACTTGGTTCCACCCTTGATGTTTTTGTCCCCTTGGCCGAGAACCAATTGGATCCCCCCCGGGTAGATATATTCGATCTTGGAGGACATCGGTACCTCAAACCAGTTGTCGGGGTGATAGGTGACCGTGCCGGAAATGGATTCCGGGCCGGAGTTGTCCATCCCAAGGCCCCACTGGGCAATATCTAGATGGTGAGCCCCGAAATTGGTCATTTGGCCGCCGGAATAGTCCCAGAAGAACCGGAAATTGTAATGCACCCGTTTGGTATTGAAAGGCCGTTTGGGAGCGGGCCCTAGCCATAAATCATAATCCAACTCGGCCGGCGCGAGAGAGTCCGCCACCGGAGGCCCTGCGAAATTCACATTGGGAATTCCCACCTCGACCCTGCTCAGCTTGCCAAGTACCCCTTTGCGCGTCAGTTGACAGGCGATC
Source organism: Gemmataceae bacterium (assembly GCA_009691815.1). Lineage (GTDB taxonomy): Bacteria > Planctomycetota > Planctomycetia > Gemmatales > Gemmataceae > SYLG01. The sequence continues at coordinate 5,382 of SIAL01000227.1, forward strand.
TCAAAGTTCTTGCCCGAGCGTTGCTGGCTTCCTGTTTGAACGATTCGTTTGTGTTTGCGAGCCGCATTGACAATAGCGCGGCCTTCTTTGACCGTAAGGGTCAGCGGTTTCTCGCAATAGACATGCTTGCCCGCCTCGCAAGCATCGACCGCAATGCGAGCATGCCAATGGTCGGGGGTGGAGATCATCACCGCGTCGATCTCTTTGTTGTCGAGAATGCGGCGATAATCCCCCACGGTAATGGGGGCCCTGCCATTGGCTTTTTGGACCCGGTCCGCAGCTGTACCCAATCGTTTCCGGTCGACATCGCATACCGCGATAATGTTTTTGAGTTGGTGACCCATGTTGGAGGTCCCCTGACCGCCCGTGCCAATGGCGGCGATCCGGATGGACTCGGAGGGGGACTGATTGGCCCGGGCAGCAAGGGGTTTCAAACCGCAAAGCGCCAAGGGCAGGCCATAAGTGATATTCACCCCAAGCCACTGCCGGCGATTGAAAGAAGAGCAATTCATGGATGTGTAGGGTCCAGAGGAGAACCAATTCAATAGGTACAAAGGCTATTTTGCAACATCGAGGTGCTGTTTGCCAAGGCCATATGTCAACGAATTCGAGCCCGGGGGTTACCCAGGCTCGTGC
>SIAL01000228.1 GCA_009691815.1 Gemmataceae bacterium
GCCATTGAGGAAAAGGCCAAGGCAAATGCACAAAAAGCCCATTGCAATCGTTGAAGCATGGAGTGGTTCCCGGGAGCCCGCCGCCTTCCTTGGCCGCTTTTGGATCTCCGTGAACAACTTTTACACGCAAAGGCTGGGCCAAAGCCCTTAACAAAAATGAGAATGCCAATGCGTCGTTAAATTTGGATAAACTTTCCTGTTTATGCACATTAAACCATGGAAAAAGCGCGCGAGCCACAAAGGACCGGACACCTTTTTGTGTAAAAATTTCAAACCCGTTTTGGGATGTAGCTTTTACACAAACCAAATGGACCCCAAGGGCCATTCCTCCTGTCTCCCCGTCTTTCTTTTACTTACTGTTCTTTCCACCAACAGGTGGTCTCAGTCTATGTTGGCACAGGGGGGAGTGCCATTCCGCCAAGAACAGGAATCACTTTTAGAAGGGTGATCGGTGCAAGCTTTTGCCATCGCGGCACACAGAGTGTGCCTGCTACTTTCGGTTCCTGCCTTGAGAATATTCCCGCCACGAAGCCGGTCAATATAACGGCTTCGTTCGGTCCCAAATAGACGACATTTTACCTCATCGAGGGGGCAAATTCGTAGGCACACGCCGACGGACCATTCGGGAACAAACGAGCGACGGTTCTATGGAATCTTTAATCAGCTATTAGGAGAGTATTTTCCCGGCCAAGAGATTCATTACGCTTAAACTTTCTGCCAAAAATACCACCGGCAATCCACCTTGCCGGGTTCGGAATTTAACACACGGAGAAATAACAACGCCAAACTCACCCGCCTTGGCTTCGAGTGGTGCCTCGAGGCCCCTTGATCCACCCCGTCCTCTACCAGTCAAAATCGGGTAACCACCTTTTTTCAGACTTGCTATTTCAAAGGAACGCTTTTGATCAGGTTGCCGTTGGTCCCGTTGTATATCCGAAGCGTGCCTTCTTCCCCACCCGAGGCAACCAAGGCACCATCGCTGCTTGAGGCCACCGCATAGAGGAAATCCGTGCTTCCCCCAAAGTTGCGAACAGTACTGCCATTGTCCACATTCCAAGTACGAACCGTCTGATCACCGGAACAAGTTACCACCTCCGCTTTGGCCCCCACAAAAACCACTCGGGTGATTTGCTTGGTGTGCCCGGGTATGGTTCGGATTTGTTCCCCGTTTTCATAACTCCAAACTTTAAGCACCTGGTCCGCTCCCGCCGTCACAATGGCTTTGCCGTCCCCCTTCCAGGCGACATCCATCACATGGTGAGTGTGCCCCTCAAAGGATTTGAGCAATTTGCCTGAGGGGAGTTCCCAGGTACGCAAAAACTTATCCGCTCCCCCCGTCGCAAGAATTTTGCCATCCGGGCTAAACGATACGCCAAATACAGTGTCGCTATGCGGTGCCTTGAGTTTCAGGGTTTCTTTACCCGTGGCAACATCAAAAATCCGAACCTCACCCTCCTCGGTAGGGGCCCCGCCCCCTGTCGCGAGAAGTTTGCCATTGGCCGAAAAGGCCAAGGTCACCACCCGTTCCGAGAAATCTTTAAGGCGATGTTTAATCTTGGCCGTTTTTACATCCCAAAGGGAGACTTCTTGATAGGCTCCTGTCGCCAGGGTGAGGCCATCGGGACTAAGGGCCATGGATTCGATGAGCGAAAGGTGTCCCGGGTTTTTCAGTGGGTCTTTTTCGGCGGGTAAGCTTTCATCCCGAAAGGTCCTAAGCACCTTTCCCTCTTTTGCGTCTACCTCGACAATTCGGTTGGCGACTGCGGCAAAAACCGTTTTTTTGTCGGGTGCGACCGCAACACCATGAATCGGTTGAACCACCTTGGGGGGGGCTCTAATCACAACTTTTGGCTTTTGTCGTTGTTCGGTCGGCATTTTGGCTCCTTGTTCGATCCAAAGTCGAACAAGTGCCAATTCCTTGGGAGTAAAGGGTTCTTCCGATTTAAGTGGCATATGGGGCTTTTTAGTTCGCCCGGACATCGTGTAAAGATTGCTTTCTTCCGGTTTGCCGGCTATCAAAGCCACCCCGCGCTTTCCCCCTTTTAACAAGGTTTGGGAAGTGGCCATATCATATTGGCCTTCCTTGACATTGCCCGAGTGGCAAAAGGCACATTTCGCCTCAAGAATGGGCCAAATCTCCTTATTGAAATCCACCGGACTTTTATGGTCGATCTTGACCACCTCAATCGGTGGCAATTCCTTTTTCTTTCCTTCGGCTTGGCCAAAAACCAGCGGTCCTACCAGCAAAAAAGCACTCAACATGGCAACAACCCTCACTTTACTATGTTCAGATTCAAAGGAACTTTTTGGGTGAGCGGAAATTTGCCCTTCCATGGACCTTCCGCCTGAAGCACCAAATTCGTCTTGGCACCCACGCTTACATCCCCGCCAATATCTAGTTTTAACACCACACTGTCCTTGGTGGCAGGAATCGTCCCGGCCTCGATTTTGATCTTGCCATCCCCTTTTTCAAGCAAGGTCAACTTTACCTCACCCGAAAATCCTTCCCGCCTTGTAATCTTGATGGTCAATTGACCAGATTTCCCAGGTTTCAGGGGATCACCGCTAGCGGTTGCCTGCACCGTTCCCAAATCCTTGGGTATGATTTCCACGGTCACAGCATTGGACCAAACCACAGTATTTGCCGGGGGTTTCGTTTTTGCGGCGGCGTCCTTGGCAAAGGGAATGGGAGATTGGCCCCGAACCGAGAGCAAATAGGTTCCCAAGGGTGCCGTGTCCGGTATCGTAACAGGGATTTTTACCTCGGTTTTGTCCGCGTTGATATTAAGGGGAGCGGTTCCCAACAGGTTGCCGGGGCTTTCCAGACCTTGAACGGCAATTACCGTTTTGTCGGGCCCTTTGCGAACAAGGTCAACTTTAAATTCCGCCTTTTCGCCTAGCTTTAACACGGGCTTGTCAACCGTCCCTTTTAACACAAACGCGGTTGTCCCCCGAACCGAAACCATCATTTCGCTATCCACACCCATATGGGGCAGGGTAATCGTGGCGGCGGGTAGGGTCGTCCGCATAGAAAGATAAATCGGCTCGGATTTGCCAAGCGTTGATTCCGCCACCAAGCGAAGGGGTGCCTGCCCATCGGGGGCATTATCCTCGGCGGTTATGGCAAGCGTCGCCACTTGGATCCCCGGAGGTAGGGTGATGGGCGGTACCCTGATACCCGGGGGAAGGCGTTCTGGAACAATTTTGACCTCCCCATTAAAACCGTTGGTCCGCTGAACATAAATCAAAACCGCTTCCGTGGCGCCCTTGGCAATCGGAATTCCGCCTGGGTTTTGGATCAATGGGGAAATGCCATAAACCGCCAACTTGGGCTTGGGCTCCCCAATGCGTAACCGATAGCCGGATGAGGTCCCATGGATCGAGGTGGAAACACGGCTGCCCACGCCGATTGCGAAATTGCCATCCGCCGGAAGGGTGTATTCCATGGAAACATCCAAGCCCCTTTGGAAAAATTTTGGGTAGGAAAAATTACCATCGTCCTCTTTGGTGGCTGCGACTTTTTTGTCACCCGAAAGCGCCAAGATTCGCAAATGCCCCTGTTGAAAACCACCTTGGGCAATGGGTAAAAGGACGGTCTCAACTTTCTGGCCTTTTTTCCCGCTAAACCGGTAATAATCAACATCCCCGGCCCTATCCATCCTTCCGGTGATGTCCGCTCCCAAAGTGACCTCTTGAGCGGTTTCGGGGGTGTTGTTGGGTTCTTTTTCCGTAACCACAGTCAGGTCCGTCGATTCCATTAGGATCGGCTCAATTGGACTCCCGGAAGGTAGACCTGGTTCCAAGGAAAAATAGTCTCCTTGGGGTCGCCTTTCCGGACGACCAAAGTAGGTCAAAGGTTTGAACTGGGTCGGTTGGGTCACAATAGAAACGGTCTCTCCAGCAAAACCTTTGCCCGGTTTGGCCGGGTCCAAACCAAACCCTGTAAGGGTCATGGGTTGGCTTTTGGATTTTCCCACAACGAGCGGGCTGGCGGTTTCCACCCATGGCCCTGGCCCTGAGTAAAGCTGGTATTGGGCGCTATCGTCTCCCCGGTTGTAGGCCAATTCGCTGACACGGATCAGGTATTTCCCCGCGGCCGTCGATTGCCAGCAGATCAAGGCATCTTTGCCCCGGTGGGAATGATTCATCCGCAACGGTTTCCCGCTGGGGCTTATCAATTCGATTCGGGGTTGTGCCCCAGAGTTAATGGCATCGACTTGACAAAAAACCACCAGAGGGCTGTTGGCGGGAACATCCACAGAATAGTAATCGACATCCGTAGCACCTGAAATCGTGCCGGTCACCCAAGATTTCCAAGAAAGGACGGTGGCTTCCGCAATGTCGTTATTGGGTTCTTTTTCCACACCCTGCGCCAATCGGTGAATGGGGATGAGGCAAAGATTGCTGGTGCCCCAAGCATTGATTAGGCGAATTCCGTGAACTCCCACGGGAACCGAGGCGTCGACCGTTAATTCAATTTTCGGATTGGCGGAAGGGGCCGCTTTGGGGTCCTTTTTTTGGGCCTCATCGGGAACCAGTTTCGCCTTGAGACCAGGGTGGGTGGTAAGGAGTTCTTTGGGTGCTTCCAGATCTATGCCTTGCAGGGTCAAGGTGGTTGTGGCACCAATGGTGGCACCCGCGGGCAAGGTCCGAAGGATGCGAGGGTATGGGGTGCCGGGGTCCGTGGCTTGACCCAAAAGGGATCCACCGGTAACCAAAAGGCCAAGCATGGTCATTCCCAAAAAGGATCGGAAACGAAAGAGGCGTTGCTTCATGGCGGTAAGTTTCCGGCAGGGCGAAAGAGTTTGAGCGGTTTTGAGGTTGGGCGAACAAGGCAGGTAAGTATATTGTCCCAAAAACCCGGCCCACTATCAACAGAGAATCGGCAGTTCCCGGATTTTTTTTCGGCCTTCTTAAGGAATCCCAATAACCCTGCTTGACTTCCATTGGGAATTGCTGATAAAAACGGAACATAGATCGGGGCGTGGCGCAACCTGGATAGCGCGCTTGCTTGGGGTGCAAGAGGTTGGAGGTTCAAATCCTCTCGCCCCGACTTTTTTCAGAAAGAAGCCCTTCGGCGAGAATGTCGAAGGGCTTTCTCATTTCAGGGACAAGAGTTGCGCCGTCGAGTCGGCAGGTTCAAAAACACGATTTCAAGCATTCGACGCTTTGCGGTATAGTCGGCGGTAAGCCACTGCTGGCAAATCGTTTCCGAAAGTTCAAAAACTCTCGCCGCCAAGTCCGCTGTTTCATCTTGTGAGCGGTCCAGCATGTCGAGTCGCACCTTGATCGAGGCGAGCTGGTCCCGCATCTCGGTGTGCTTGCGGGCGAATGTCGCCTCGTCGATCTCCCCAGCCAATCGCATGTTGAGCAGGCGATCCTGGTGGGCAACGATCAGGGTTTCTTGCCGTTGTAGCTCCGCACGCTGGGCGCGGGAATCGATCCTTAGTCTGGTTCTCCTCGGCCCTAACTTCGAACTTCCTCATCGGGAGGGTAAGGCGGAAGTATTTTCCGGTGCATGGACGGAACCGTTGCCCTCCTCGCGGGCCGCAGGAGAGACAAGTGCTCCGTCCGGTGTTGCCGTCCTCTTACCTAACTCGTGGTACTTGGCAGTCAGGCTTTTCCAATCCATCACGAGGCTCCCGCCCGTGGCCTCGTGCTGCTTCTCCCACTTCATGAGGAGATCGAGGCAAGCATGGTCGATGTGTATCAAGTCCTCGAAGTGGACATGAAGCTCGGTGTTAGGAGGAATGCCTTGGAGTGCCTGAGCTAGGTTCGGCAACCGCAAGAAGGTGGCCGCACCATCGAGATACAGGTTGGTGATGTTCCGCTCCGTGTCCCGCTCCACCCGGATCGTCAAGTGCGTGAAGTGATATATCAACTTCACGACGGCCAAGCCGAGTCCCATGACGATCCCCGTCAGCAAGTCGA
>SIAL01000229.1 GCA_009691815.1 Gemmataceae bacterium
GAGGACTTATTGGTTTTGGCGATGGTTTTGTGGAGATTCAGGAGGTTGGCCTTGTGGGCGGCACCCCCATTGCGGTGGCCAGCGATGAAGCTCGGCGGGAAGGTGTCAACCTCTGGAAACGGGATCGCTTGGTCCAGGCGGGGGCTCACATCGTAATTGGCGATTACCGAAACACGGACGGCTTGATGGCCCAATTGGGCCTTTGACCGGTGGTTCCCTTGAAAAACAAACAAGCCAATTTCCAACAATCATAGCCTAAGGTACAACTTGTGCCGATCCAAAAACTTCAAAAACAGGGTCATAATGGCGAGGTATAAGGACAATCCCAAGAGACACCACCATAGCGGAGCATCTTTGGGGACAATGGCGAGTACCGATTTGAAAATGGGATAGTGTAGCAAATAGGCGGCCAAAGGGTTTTGCCCTAGCGTGCGAAAGTAGTCCCATTTCAAGCCTTGGCGATCACAGACCCAAACGAAAAGGCTGTATATCGCAAAAGCGAAACCGGAGCTGAAGAGGATGAACGGGGCCGAAACGGTGCGCTTGTCCATCATCCAATAATTGGGTGCCCGGATACTTAGATCGGGGGGATCAAAAGGAGAATCAGCCAACATTGCATGGGGAAATCGTTGGGCGATTTCGCCAAGCGGTGGGAGGACGGGCGACAAGGTTTTCGCTTGATAAAGCGTGCCAAGGCACGAAAGGAGGTAGCCTGCCAACATTAGCCCCAAGCCGACGCAAAAGAGTTTGGCGCCTGAGTTTTTATCTTTCGAGGTGGTGACAAAATCATAGGCCAAGGTCCCCGCCAGCATCGGAACGGACCACATCAATAGTCCGAAAAAGCCGCCATCCCAAGCCCTTGTTCCGGCGGCACCCCACCAAGCGTCCATGGCATTGGGTCGCCCATAGACGAATTCGTAGTTAAAGGAGTAAGATAATAGCACATGAAGGATGATGAAAGCGACGGCGGTAAGAATACGGACCCATGGGGTCGACCTCACCACCGGCAGGATTAGGAGTTGGGTGGCTCCAATGATGGCCAGCACATTCCAAAGGTCGGCTTTTAAGGTTTGGGCAATAAACCCCCAACCGCTTCCGGAAGTAAGGGCCGTCCAGGAGGGTATCCTTTGGCCAAACCCAAAGTAGGTCATGGAAACCAGAATCAACATCAGGCTGCGAATGAGGGTAGGCCGAAACCACTTCCGGCCCGGTTGGTCCACGCGCCGCAATAGGGTCAGGCGAAAGGAAAACCCCGCCGCAAAAAGGAAGCTGGGCATGATGGAATCGGCGAGGCTAAAATAGAGCGAATTGTGCTTCAATTGGTTGGATATTGCCGCAAGGCTGGCGACGAAGTTCACCACAAACATCCCCAAGACGGCGTAACCGCGGAATTGATCCATGGAGGCAATTCGGCCGACAAGTGGATTTATGTCGGCAGGTGGAATTATCAGGGGTGTTGTACTCATGGGGGTTGGTCCGCCTGATCTTTCGACCTGTCTGCTTTGGGTTGATTGGGTTTGGGTGGTTGCTTTGCCTTTGGGATTTCGAGAAAAAGATCGGCATATTCGGTAACGGCTTCGACAAGGGTGGCAGCCGTTTTTTCGCGGGCATCTTTTAGGCGAAAGTTGATGCCAAATTCCAGTTGCATAGCGTCAATGCCATACCCTTGATGACTGCCATAGGTTTGGACAATAAATCCGCCCCGAAATCCCGCTTGTTCTTTACCATCGAAAGGGTTTGGGTGTACCTGAAATCCTTTGGCCTCCAACTTGCCAAACAGGCTGGATTTGCCGCTATGGGCCGCTTCACCAAAGCGTTGGCGCAAGAGTGTCACGGTCTTGCCATCTTGGGTTCCTCGAAAGACTGTATCCTTGGCGGATCCCTGCCCGTGGATGTCTAGAAGCAGTCCCTTTTGAAAGGATTTTTGAACATTCCGACAAGCATTTTGCAGGGCCTGGTGATAGGCCTCATAGACGGGTTTGGCGTTGGAATCTTCGAAGGCAATTTCGGGGGGTCGATTGGGGTCGACATATTTTCGGTGTGCCTTGGCAATTACCAAATAGGGTTTTTGGCCCCATTTCTTTTCCATGGCTTTGGCGATCAATTCGGTCAATTCCTCGGTTCCGGTGTCCCGGCCTATAACAAAACCGCTGCCACCGCGGGCCAACCCCTCCCCTCGTCGGATCTGGGTATTGGGCAGGGGCATTTCCCCGCCGTGAGGAGCGGAAAGAATGATTGGCAAGTTGCCGATTTGGATTTTGACATAAGGATTTGGGGTTTCGGAGTGGAGCAGAGTTTGCCCAAACCCGAACCCCGGGGCAAACAACAACACAAAAAAGGTCAAGCGGGTGAAGAAGATTCGCATGATGAAAGGTTGGACTCCCTAACTGTATACAATATACAATAAGCCGAGGGTGTAAACGAATGGAAAAATGAACCCTCAATCCCCGATGGGTGAAAGATACTACCGGGATGTCTAACATCGATCTTATTGAACAAATGGACCTTCACCTAAGGGCCTGGCAGGATTCCGGCGTGGAATGGTTGCCTCGGGCCGGGGGAGCCATGATCATTCCGGAAAACGCTCGGGCCCAACCCGCCGCCGCGGTTCCATTGTTCGCAAAAGCAATGGTCCAAGCCCCGCCCCAACTTACCGTTGTTTCCCCCTATCCTTTTGATCCTTCGTTGTTTGCCGCTGGCCAAATCCCCTTGCCTGCGGTGCGAGGCGATGTGGGACCACCGCTCCTTGAGCTTCCTGTTTTGGAGGATTACCAAAGAGAGCGGGCCATGAAGGATTTGGCCTATAAAGTCTCCCAATGCAAAAAGTGTCCGGATTTGGTGAGGGGCCGAACCCAAACGGTTTTTGGAATCGGGCCATTAAGCCCCAAACTTTGCATTGTCGGGGAGGCACCCGGTTTCAATGAGGACAAACAGGGGGAGCCGTTTGTTGGTCCGGCCGGAGAATTGCTAACAAGGATGCTCTTGGCCTCGGGTTTCAAGCGAGACGAGGTCTACATTTGCAATATATTACGCTGTCGACCTCCGGAGAATCGTCCACCACTGCCTGAGGAAGCCGCCAATTGTCGCTCTTTTTTGGTGCAAACATTGGAGTTGGTGAGGCCATCGCATATTTGCCTAATGGGGGCGTCCGCGACAAAATATTTGCTGGGCCGTGACGAATTTATTGGGCAACTTCGAGGTCAGGAACTTTGGTGGCGGGGAATTCCCGTTACGGCAACCTATCACCCTTCTTACCTTTTACGAAGCCCGGCCAAAAAACATGAGGCTTGGGCCGACCTGCAAGCAATGGTAATTCGAATGGGACAGCTCTTGCCTGAAAAAAATGGCTAGAGAGGGGCAAATTGCCTTTTGATTTAGGCGGATATTTCGGAGCCGATCAACTCTTGCAACTTGTTATGAACCTGTTTGAGGGTCACGGGACGAACCAAAATGGCCCCTTGTTCTGTTAGGGAGATATCTTTCTTCATGCTGGCTTGATCTTCGTTCAAAAGGACTATTCCCGCAAAATGATTGTGGGTGAGGTTGGCTTCGGAAAGCACCTGTTCAAAACTGGGAATGCCGTCGATTCCGGTACTACCCGCGTCGATCAAGAGGCATTCATAGGGTTGCGCACGAAATCGATCCACCGCCCGTTGGGGATCGGCGGCGATAAGGACCTTGTAACCTAGTTCGCGGAATTTTTGCCTCAGGGCATCTTGGAGTTTAGTGTCCGCTTCCACAATAAAAATCGTCAGGACCGAGGGGGCCTTGGCCCGGTCGCTATCACCGGTTTCCCCTGATTCAATGTCTCGGCGAGCATTGATAAGCGCTTCAAGCACTTGAGTCGGTGTTTGAAATCTCGATTCCGGATTAAGGTTCATCATTTTATTGACAAGGCCAATGGTGGAAGCCGGGGCGTTCACCTCTTTTCGGCTAAGGGGATGGATATTTTCAAACCGTTGTTTGAGCATTCGGGCTCGACGATCGCGGGTCATTTCAATGGGGCTTTTGCCGGTGAGCATTTCAAAAAGCACCACCCCGGTAAAGAAAATATCGCTTCGAACATCCCCCGCCTTGACATCGGTCGCCCGTTCCAACCCGGCATAATCCACCGTTCGATCGACTCGCTCTCCGTCATCTTTCCCGGTTTGGGCGTCAAAATATTTTGCCAAACCAAAGTCCACCAACTTGGCCACACCGCTTGCCGAAATCAAAATGTTGGTTAGCTTTATGTCGCGATGGGTATAACCCCGGGAATAGGCAAATTGAAGCCCCGAAACCATGTTTTCTGTCAGGTTAAGGGCCTCAAGGGGGGAAAATTTCTTTCGAATCTTCATGATCTCGCGAAGGTTTTCTCCCTCGACAAATTCCATCACGATGAAATATACCCCGGTAACCGGGTCCTGATTGACCGCAAGCACCTCTACTATGTTGGTATGGCGAAGGTTTTGCCCCACCTTGCCTTCCCGCATGAAGAGGTCAATGCGCAGCTTGTCTTCACTATGACGGCGCCTGAGAACCTTGATGGCCACGATGCGGCCCGTATGCGGATCCACCGCCCGATAAACACGGCCAAAGCTTCCCGACGAAATCTTGTAGAGGATGAGATACCCACCCAATTGGTATCCGTCGGTTTCCCCTTTGAGAATGCGTTCCAGCTGCCAAGCGGTTAATAGCCGAGTTCTTTCCAAATCACGAAAAAGCGTTTTGAGGTCAGGGTTTTCCCCATGTCGACTTTTGACCTCCGAAATTTGGGCATGGTCAAGCAAATTGTTGTTTTGGGCTAGGGCAAAAAAGCCTTTGGCATCCATGGATTCCACGCCGATTCCCCCACCTATACCAAAAGGCTTATTCTATTGCACCCAGTCCTAGCCTAGCTACCGGTCCATGGCCTAGCTACCGGTCCATGGTTTCTAATAAACCCACCCACATTATAACCCATGCGGAGAACCAAAGAATCCCTTTTTTATTCTTGGATCGTGAAAAGGGTTTCAAAGTTCCTGCTTTTTCGCTTGGTTTGCGCTTGCCCTTGGAAACTATGCCGGGTATAGGGCCAAAACGGGTCCGTTTACCCGCAATTTGAGGGCGATTGATGCGAGGAAGATCCGCAAACCCGGCAGAACCGCAATACTTGGCCCGAAATCCCGGGTGGCAAGCGGCGTTTGCAATCGGGTTTTGCCTCCTTAATGGGGGCTGCGCCCTTACTTGGGACGAGGTCACCAGCCGGGATTTCCGGGTAAAAAACCTGTTCAAAGCGGCGGAACCGCCTTTGGTTATCTTGGAAACCTCCACCGATGGAGATAAACGGGCCAAAGCTCTGGCTGCTCTCAAAGAGCCCCTTTCCAATGGGGGCACACCCGAAGAACAGAACAAAATCATTGAAATTCTGTCCAACGCCGCCATGAACGACAGACAGCCCCTTTCTCGCCTTAGGGCCATCGAAACCCTTGGAAATTTTCTGGATGAACGGGCCGTCGATTCCCTTAAAGAAGCCTACTACCGCGCGGGAACATTCAATCCGGAAATCGCCACCAATATCAAGTGCCAGGCTCTATTCGCCCTTGGCAAACATGCGGATTTGCGCGCCCTTGACCTGATTATAAAGGTCCTGAGGGAACCCCCTGTGATCGGTTCCGAGATAGAAAAACAGAACAAGATGGACGAAAAAATTACGGCGGCCCGGGCACTTGGCTCGTTTAATCAGTCCCATTCCACCGAAACGCTTTTGGGAATTCTCAAAGCGGAAACAGATGTTGCCCTTAGAAATGCGGCCCGCGAATCTCTGGAAAAGATCACAGGCAAAGAACTTCCCACCGATTACACCGCCTGGGAAGAGATCCTTCACGATTCCGACGCCTTCAAAAAGGCACCCAACAAAACCTTTTTGACCGATTTGACCCGCATGACCGGGCTGTCTCG
>SIAL01000230.1 GCA_009691815.1 Gemmataceae bacterium
TTGGGAGGGGCTTGGCCTAAACAAAAAGGGGCCCAAAGGGATTCGATTTCAATGTCCCCTAGGACAGGACCTTAAGGCGGCTTTCGTTTCATAAAGATTGGGAAGTTCCCAAGAATAAGCCCATCCGGCCAGTTAGCCCAACAGAAAGTGGAAAAAGTACCGCCCTTGAAAACTTTGAGCGATTCCTTAATTCCCCTTTATGAACATAGCGGTTGCGACTTTTTATCAGTTTTGCCAATTAGGACCTTTGCCTGAACTTCGGGAAGAGCTTATTCTTTTAATGGAAGCCCTAGACCTTCGGGGTTCGATATTGTTGGCGCCTGAGGGAATCAATGCGACCATTGCCGGTCCTCAGGTGGGTGTGGACAAATTATTGGATCGTTTGGGCCAATTTGCCGAATTGCGAAACTTGGTAATCAAGACCAGTTTTTGTGAGGTACACCCGTTCCGGCGGGCCAAAGTCCGGCTCAAAAAAGAATCGATTTCGTTTGGCCAAGGTCATTCAGATTCAGATCCGACAGGCGTAAATGTTGTCCCAAGGGACTGGAACAAGCTAATTTCCCAAACCGATACCTTGGTCCTTGATACCCGCAATCGTTACGAAATAGAGCTTGGGACTTTTGAAAGGGCAAGGAATCCAAATGTCCGAAAATTTAAGGATCTTGCTCAATATGTGGAGCAACATCTCGATCCCAATGAGTTTCCCAAAATTGCCACTTTTTGTACGGGAGGAATACGATGCGAAAAATTCACATCGTTCCTTTTGAAAAAAGGGTTTAAGGAAGTATTTCAACTTCAGGGGGGGATCCTCAAGTACCTTGAAGAGATACCAGAAGAGGAAAGCCTTTGGGTTGGACATTGTTTTGTTTTTGATGAACGCGTTGGGGTTAGCCACGGGTTGAAGCCAATGGCTCCGATTCGTTAGATGTAAGGATCCACCCCTATCAAAGTTTGATTTTTCATTCCAAGGAGTCCTGTTCATGAAGCGAACAAGTGCGGTTGTTTTGATTTTGAGCCTGATTGGTATTTGCCCAAATTTCAGCCAGTCTCAGGATCCCAATCTTTCGGATTGGATTCTCCCCTATAACGGCAAAGATCTAACCGGGTGGTCCTATAAAACAGGCAAACCGTTTGAAGGATTGGCAGAATCCTCTGATGGACGATATACCGCCAAAGGAGATACGATCGTTGTAAACGATGGTAAGGGAATCCGCCAACTTTGGACAACAGCCCAATATTCGGGTGATATGGAAATTCGGGTTGAATTTCGTGCGGAAGTGAATGCCGACAGTGGGTTTTTTGTTCGAGGACCACAGTTACAAGTTCGGGATTACCTAGTTGCCGGGCCTTACAAAACCTTGAAGAAATATAAGGCTCAGGATTGGAACCAAATTGTGGTTGTAATCAAAGACAATGTGGCCCATTGTACCTGCAATGGGGAAATCCTTGAAGCAAAACTTAAAGTTCCAGCTTCCGGGGGAATCGGGTTAGAGGCGGACCATGGAAAAATGGAGTATCGTAACCTAAAGATTCGAAAACTCCCCTAAATATCCGGGATCATGTTAACAATCCTTTGGTTAGGGTTGCCCTCAATAACGCCAAGGGCAACCTTAAATCACCTCAAGTATTGTCGTTTGAACGGTCCAAATGGCGTTTCAGAATGAGGGTTTGTTTTTCCATTTGGAGGCAACACGAAATCCCATTGGGTAAAGAGAGGGTTTTAAGTCCTTTGCTAATCATCGTCCAAAAACTTTTATAGTGCGTCCGTGCCAAAGTTCCCCGGGGCCATTGGAAAAGGATGGTTATTTGTTCCAAAACGGCCATGGCACCATAGGGCCCAAGGTGATTTAATTCGGCAACGGGTAGGGTAACTTGATCTGGGCCATCAAATACCGCGTGGTGGGATATCCAAGAGCGGATTCTAGATCGCTCTCTTCGATGTAGATTTCGGGCATGCCACGCCAAACCGACAAGGCTAGACGATACCGACCTCCCCATAATCATTGACAATTGAGGGATGATTTCATTTCTCAGTCGATTTCGAGTGAAATGGTTTTGTTGATTTGTCGAATCCTGACGATATTCCTGACCGAAATGATTGAGGTATCGACGCAAAGTTTCCGGTAGGAATTCTAACAAGGGACGAACAAGGGTGATGGTTGGATCCAACTTTCTTTTGGGAGCGATTCCCTTAAGACCGCTTGGGCCGGTCCCCCGCAGGATGTGAAATAATACCGTTTCGGCCTGGTCATTGGCATGGTGTGCGGTCAAAACCACTTTGCTTTTCCAATCCTTGGCAACCCGTATCAGCCATTCGTAGCGTGCATTGCGAGCATTGGCCTCGAGGTTGCCTGATTGCTGTAAAAGGGGTTCAACTGGTGACCCAATGGCAAGATGGATGCGATTTGGGAATTGGCTTTGTAAGGTGTATGCTAGGTCGGATACGAATTGAGAATCAGTATTGGATTCTTGACCCCGAAGTCCATGATTGTAATGGGCCAAGATCAATGGATAGGGGCATTCCTTTGCCAAAAAGTGTACCAAGGCCACACTGTCGGCTCCCCCTGAAACCGCTATCACCAAGGGTTCCATGGGTAGTTTTAATCGTAATAGGCAGGCAGAAAAATCTCGCCGGAAGCGAAAAAGCCATCGTGGTTCTTCTTTTAGGGAATTAGGTTCCGACATTGCGGAAATCTCTTAGCGTTTCCACGGGATTCCCCGACCTCATCAGGGATTCTCCAACCAAAACCATTTGAACGCCAGCATCCCATAGGGTTTGAACATCCTGGCGCGTTTGAATCCCGCTTTCACCAACAATGGTAATATCAGAAGGCGCTTTAGCCTTAATTCTGAGGGTTGTATTCATGTCCACTTTGAAGGTCCGAAGATTTCGATTGTTTACGCCAATCAAAGTAGCCCCGGTCTTTAAAACGCGATCGAGGTGGGACTCGTCATGAAGTTCGACCAATGCTTCCATACCCAATTGGTGAATTAAGGAGACAAAATCCATCAAAGGTTCATCACTAAGTACATCGGCGATCAATAATACAAGATCGGCACCGGCCGCCCGTGCTTCATAAATTTGCACCTTATCAATGATAAAATCTTTTCTAAGGACGGGTGGCCCATCAAGTTTGGCAACCGATTCTAAATAGGAAATATCACCTTGAAACCATTTTTTGTCGGTAAGGACGCTTATGGCGGTAGCATCCCCTTGGATGTAGGATTTTGCTTGGTTAATCGGGTCAAACTGGAATTGAATAACCCCGGCGGAAGGTGATGCTTTTTTAATTTCAGCAATAACCCCCATCCCTTTTTGGGAGGCAATGATTTTCCAAATGGATTTAATCGGAGGGCCCTGCTTGGCCAAGGCTTGCCATGTTTCAAGGGAATGTTCCCTATAGGCAAGCTCCACTTCCTCTATTTTCGTTGAAATGATTTTTTCCAGGAAATCCGACATCGTTTTCAACCTGTATCTTGATTGGGAATGGATAATTTCATCCAAAGGAGTTTTTTGTTTTGCCTGATCTGGAATCCAAGGATGATCAATTGCCCCCAAAATCCAAAACGGATTTGCCTGAATGGGGTGGTTTGGCCCAGTTTGTAACCGTTTACCTTAGTTTACAATTCCTGGTGGCGATAGCTTCGCTAATGGTGGGAGGCTTGGGAATTGGCCTCATTGCCACCGGTACAGATGAATCCTTGGAAGGTGGCGGGTCAAACCGAATTTTGGTTGGAATTATTGGGCAAATTGTCGCATTTCTCCCAGGTGTGGTTATTATTGGGGTTTGGACTGGATCCTCGGTTTTCGGCTTGGGTAAGCTGGGAAATCCTCTCCGATTGATGTTTGAATTTGTTATTGTTGCATTGGGTTGCCATTTGATTCATCAAGGAGCCCTTTGGATCAACCAAAATGGTTTTGGATTTTTGCCTCAAGCCCATCCATTCACCAAACTGGGACAGGAAAACCAAAGCATTTGGGTTTGGACCACTTTGGTAATTGCCGCTTGCTTTGTCGCCCCGGTTAACGAAGAAATTCTATTTCGAAGGCTTACAAAATTGTGGCTGGGTGGGCCAAACGGATTTCGGTTCCTTTTTTTTCTGGCGGGTTCGTCCGCCGTACTGGCCGCAACTCACTCTCTTGCTTCAAATTTTATGGAGCGAGCCGCACCCTTTGTCTGGGTTATTTTGCTCTATGGAATCATGGCAATGGGGAGGTGGAGTCCGGAAGCAAAATGGATGATTGCTTCTGCCGCATTGTTTTCGGCCATCCATAGTTTTGCCTGGCCAACCCCTGTGCCATTATTTATTTTTGGTTTGTATCAATCGCTCCTGATGCGGCGAACAGGGGGATTGTTAGCACCATTCTTGTTCCACAGTTGGTTCAACCTGATAGGGGTGGTTGGGCTTTGGTGGGAAATTTCGGCGAAATAATTAGGCAACATCCAAATAGATTGGGCCTTCAAGGTTTTGGCATTCCCACTTTGAACCTTGATCCCAAAATCCACGACGAAGGTAGGCTAGGGCTTGCCAATTTCCGGGAGTAATTTCCACATAGGAGCAAATTCGCCCAATCTCTTTACCATCCTGTGAAATGGGCCCAGAGGACAACGAATTTGCCCTAATTTTGACTTTGCGCAATTTTCGGTTGAGTTGGCCCCTATCACGGGCCATTACAATAGGTTCCTGACCTAGATAACACCCCTTGTTGTCGGCAATGGCCGTTTTTGGTCGATCCACTTCCATAACCCGAATCGTGGCATCCAATTCCAGTGGTTCCTCTGGGAATCCAGCTAGAATACGAAGCCCCTGAAAGGCGGCTTCGCCGGTGGGTAAAGCCCCGAAGGAAACCAAGGCTTCCCAAAGGCTTGTTGCCCTACCTTTTAAAACAATTAATTCATAGCCGATAAAACCCAGTAAATCATGGCGGCGGATGCTGGTTGGAATGTTGCCTTGGATGGACCGAACCATGTGTTGATGTTGCCCCAATTCAGGTACAGGTTCCTGAATGGCTTGACCCAAAAGGTGGGTGGCATTATCACCACAAAGGTGGAATTGCGCAAATTCGTTGGTACGATCGGCTAGCTCCACCTGTTCGCTCACTAAATGCCTATCCAAGTGGCCAATCATGGATAATCCTGTTCCCGGAGAAAGGTCCAGCCAAAAGGCATGGCGGCCATCGCTCAAAAGGAAGTGGTATATATTGGCAAAACTGATGTAACGGGCCGACTTATCCGCAAAGAAAACTTCGCAACCTCCTCCGAGAGGTAATTCCTTAATATCGTTGGAGCAAAGGTTGTGCAGAAATTTGGCCGCATGGGGACCGGTTAATTCCACTTTGCTTCGATGAGTTCGATCAAAAAGCAAGACATTTTGACCGTGCCAAGATTTCCAATCAGGCTCATTTGGCAAAGAACTGTGAAGCGGTAAATTGTCAAAACCGGTAAATGGCATTTTGGCGGGATTGGTGGGTAGTTGGGTTGGGATTGGGTTTGATTCTGTCATGGTTTTAGCCCCAATATCCATCTTCTAGGACCAGCCACGGTCCGCCTTTTGAAAGGTCCGGGGACCCCAAATGGACTGTAACAGCTAAGGCTTTGGCTAATTCGGAAAGGGAAGTGCCCCAAAGATGAATCGTATTTTTTGAAAGGATTCTCGCCCACAACCGGGCCATGGTGTCCCCAAAGGCAATACCACCGAGACGCAAATCGGCAATGCTTTGAGGTGAGGGCCCTTTGCCTTCTAGAGAAAGGTGGATTGGGATTCCCGGTTCGAGCATTTCCCCAAGCCGACAAGCCGCATCCACCATTTGATCAAAGGGAATGGTTTCTACCGAGGTCCAGCGGGCAACCCCCGCTTTGTAGAGGCCATTGGATTCTGGGGCAA
>SIAL01000002.1 GCA_009691815.1 Gemmataceae bacterium
TTGAATTTAAAGCCAATTTGCCCAGCATTTAAGTTGTTTTGGGTGTGAAAACGGTCCGTTGTTTGGAAAACATCCATTTTGTTCCCGGGAACATTGCTAGAGTTGGTGGTGAATTGCATCACCTCATCAAGCAAGCCCCAACGATAGCCAAGTAGGGCGTCGATGGAGAAGTTTTTCAAAACCCCGATCCGGTGGAGCATATTGACCTCCGCCGTTTGAAAGGTGGTCAATCCCTGAAGGGTGGCGGTTCCCGCAAAAGACCCGGGCAACGCGACCCCTGTGCTATCTGGCTGACCGATTTGGGCGTTAAAAAACGGAATGGAAAGGGGGGCGGAGCCAATTTCGCCACTGCCTGAATAGGTGTAGGCGTTGGACCTTTCCGGCAAAAGGAGATAAATGCCTTCGATGCCAAACTGTTGTTCGGTATCCATCCAAAGTCCGCCGGCGACCCGTACGCCCGAAGCCGGAACAAATCCCATGGTGCCGCCGATCAGGGTTTTGGTGCCTGGACTTCCAAGCATACCTGGGCGACTACTTGGACCCATTTGGCTCATGGGGCCAGTGGTGAGCATCGGGGGCATCGGCGCGGATTGGGTGAACCAAAGAAGGTAATCGACCGAAGCCCATGCGCGGGGTTCCGGGCGGGGGCCCTCCAACAGGTTGTCAAGAAAACCGGGTTCCGCCAAGGGAATAGCGGCATCGGGAACCACACTCCCCGGAAGGGGCGGGATGGTTACTTCCTGGCTGTTTGCCATTCCCGCACCCCATAGAACCCCAACTAGGGCAAGGCTCTTGAAACAAGAAATCACAAAATGCGATCGCGCAAATCGTTTTTTCAATCTACCCACAATACTTGCCATGGTTTTGGCCTCCTCCTCGGTATCACCGGTACACACATTCCAAGCCGGTCAAACCGATTATGCAATGCCGTCCTATTCGACGCGTCTTGCGGGTTCTGCCGAGGGATTTCAACGCGCCAATCCTGCTTTTTTCTCCCAATGTTCGGGTCATTCCAAGAATGCCCGAGTTACCACCAATGCCGATTGCTCCGCCTTTTTGGGCCATTCTTTTTGGGCAAGGCCACTTCTATCGATTGGTGAAAACAGGAGGAACAGGGATGATGATTTGGCTTGAGTCAACGATTTGACCCCGGAATTCCTAAAGTCTTGGCCCGATTGCGACGATTCTCCCTATTGCGGGTATTGCGTTTACGGATATTTCCTTATTTGAGTTTGCCAATATGTCCCTTTCCATCCTTTGGTCTTGCGCCACCAAGTTCTTTCCTGCCCTCCAAAAACCAACTTCTAAACCGAACCCTATCCGCTTTGTGGCCAAACAACCCTTTACCCCCTCGGTTCGAACCCAATCGATAAAAAGTTTAACCCCCTTTATGGAGCCGCTCGAAGGGCGAAGCACTCCGGCCCTCTATTTAGGCGCGGATACTTTTGCCGCCACTTTTGCCGCCATGGAATCCGTGGCTCCTATGGACTGGCTTGCCCAGCCATTGTTACGAACCGTGAATACGACCGCGCCTGTGGCCATTCTTTCTGGCCCCATTCAAAGCCCTTGGGAAACCCCATCACTGGTTGTGTCATATCCATTGCCCTTAATGGACCAAGTTTCGGAAAATGAGACCAGCCGGGAATCCTCGACCGATGCACTTTTCCAAATGCAAGAATGGGCCGCTGATCCCTATGCCCCTTCTTGGTCGGCGTTTCCTGTAAGTCACAACCCCGATTCCCTGCTTTTGGCGGGCTTGGCCGTGATTGGCATCCCTCTTTTGAATTGGGGTGAGGGGCCAAGAGAAGAGAGCGAAATCGTTCTGCCCCAAAGAAGATCGCTCAAACGACGAAAAAAACAAAAGGCAATAGGGATTGCTGTCGGCTAATCGGTTTTTCCCTCAAGAAAAGGTTCCTGCCTTCCATTCGGGGGATTCTTCCTTGGCTATTTCCAACTCGGCCAAGTAAACCTCTCGGGAGATCTCCTCGGCGCCAAGGGACTGGGTGTGGGGATTGAGAAACTGGCAATCGACAAAGCGGAAGTTTCTTTCTTTTAGATGATCACACAAAAAAACCAACGCGGCCTTGGAGCCATCCGTGATCCTTGAGAACATGGATTCGGCGCAAAAGATCGACCCAACTACCACCCCGTAGACGCCTCCCACCATTTGGCCATTTGACCAAACCTCGAGACTTTGGGCCTGACCCAGACGATGCAGCCAATGATAGGCCTCTAGCATTCGTGGTGTGATCCAAGTACCCTCGGGGCGATTTTCCCCACAAGCACGCATGACCCCGTTAAAGTCGGCACCCAAAGAATAGGTCAATTTGAGAGACTTCATCCGCCTTAAAAGGCGCTTGTGTCGAACTAGGTTTTCAAACCGAAGGATGGCCCGAGGGTTGGGACACATCCAGACCATGGATTCCTCATCGTCGGGCATGGGAAAGATCCCGCGACGATAGGCTTCCCAAAGAAAGTCTGGGGAAAGGTCGCCGCTGGTTCCCACCGCGCCAAAGGGATCATCCTCCAAAGGGGGATGAAAGGGATCCCAATACTCTGGATCCGCTGGCCCCAAGACCACTTATTTCACCAACTTGCCGCGATCGGGGCCTTGTACGACCTTGATCAAGCCATCGTAAGCGTTGCCCTTGTTGGAAATAATTTGATACCCCAACCCATTCGTTTTTAGGATGCCATCAAGGGCCCCGCTCAACGAATCCGCTTTTCCTTTGTAGGACAGCTTGGAGTTTCGTGAGACGCCTCCCTTGCTATCCACGAAAAAATTGACCCCTTTAACCTGCTCCTTGAGCTCTTCCAAAATTTCTTCAAGGCGGACATCCGTGAACTCAACGGACACTTTGGTTTTCAAATATTTCTGGGTCGTTTTGGCCTTGGCCGTGGCGTCGACCTCTTGGGCGAAACCAAACCCACCCAATAGGCCCATGGCCAGCAAACTTGCAGTTCCCAAAACACGGAGGGCAACGATTCGACTTCGCATGATTTTCGACCCCTAAAAATGTCTCTGATTTTGTACCGGATTTATCATGGTCTGGGAGTATTGCCTCTAAGGCAAGCCTTTACACCGAATTCGTGAATAGGTCATGATAAGGCCCGCCGCCCCATTTGGGAAAAATCCTGTGGGAAAAATCATGCCTTTTTTGGATCCACCCAACCTTTTCGTCCCACCTCCCGATAGCCCAAAGCTCGGTTCTGTCCCAAGAAATACCAAAGGGCAGTGGATTACCGGAATTGCGGTTACCCTAGTTATGGCCAGCATGGGAATGTTGGCATTCTTTTTGGCCCTTTGGACCCAACCCCAAAGGCGGGCCAGGGATCTTCCCCCAACGACCGACCTCCCGGACCGATTGGTGGCCAAGGTGGCCTTTGGGGGGGATCTTTTGGTTTGGGTAAGGGGTGATATTCCCCTTGAAGTGGCGTCGGGCGATCCGCTTACCCGCCTATTCCCTTTTCCGATGGAACATCAAAGTGGCCCGTCAGTCCTTTTGGCATGGCTGCAATTGCGGGATCATCTGCAATTGGGAAAATCCCTCGAGTGGGCCATTGGCCGCAATTTTGAAAAAAATCCTTCAAATAAAAGGGGAGGGTTGCGGTTGGCCGTGCAGCTGGAAAAGGCCCCCCAAGTACCCAAAATTGCCGAAGTCCCCGATATTTTTGCTTTGGGGGGCCAGCCGGGTCGCTTTCGATTTAAAGCAAAGCCTCCGTTTTCCGCTTGGGAGTGGGATCTCTCCAAGGGGGGCCTGATGACCGCTCAATGGAACAGCCCACCTGTGGATGCCGTCCCCTTTTCCCCTTCCGAAATCGCCTATGATGGCGCGTTGGCACCTGACCTTTTGGAGCTTAGGGTAAGCAAAATTCCAAAGGAAACCCCGGCCTGGCTCATGGCTCGTGGTGGGCCCGCCTCTAGGGAGGCTGCTCAGGCGGTTTTAGGGTCGGCCCTTCAGGCCGACTCGAAAGGCGAGCGCATTGAATTTCCCATGGATCGCTTGGTGTTTGGTTTGTGGGAAGAGGGGGGACAACTGCGGGGGGAATGGATTTTTGCCGAGGTGGGCCCCGCTTTGGCGTGGGAAGGAGTCCTGCAAAAAGCACAATTGGGCGCGCCGTGGAAATGGCTACGGCAGGGTAAGGTGGTTTCTTTGCAGTGGCAAAAAAGCGGGTTGTTTAGCCCTTAGGAAACAGAGCCAAAGACGAATACAAAGCGTTGGAAAACAAAAAAGACGGGTGATCTCTCACCCGTCCTTTTAAGTTGAAACCCCGGGCCATTCACCTCAAAAGGTGCTTATGACCCGAAGGAAATTAACCCTTGACCTTAGCGGCTTGGGCTTTAGGGGCTTGAGCCTTAGGAGCTTGGGCTTTGGCGACGGGAGCCTTAGCGGCTTGAGCCTTAGGAGCAGCGGCTTGAGCCTTGCCAGCGGCTTGAGCCTTACCAGCGGCTTGAGCCTTAGGGGCAGCGGCTTGAGCCTTGCCAGCGGCTTGACCCTTAGGGGCAGCAGCGGCCTTGGTGGTGCCGTGCTTGGGGAGATTGATTTTGCCCTTAAGACCGCTGAGGCGATCCTTGAGGCCAAGACCATGACATCCGCCACCGATGTTGCTGATTTTGCTCTTGAGCTCGCCGCCGAGGGCAGGAGCATCAACGCCACCGGAAACGGCAACCATAAGAATCGCACTATACATGACTAATAAGCCTCCAAAACAAGATGTAGGAACCAACCTCAAACTTCGATCTGCCAGTCCCAACACCGCGTTAGGCCTGGTACAAGTCAAGTGGACACACCCAACCGGACCGGGGGGTCACCGTTGAATCTGAACCGGAACATCCGGGCCAAGTCTCCTCAGGTTGCCCGCATGCAACCGTCAGAAGGAGCGCCCACTCGTATACCCTCTAATGGTAAAACAGAGAATCTGGGTGTCAAGCAATAGGCTGGCAAAATGTAAGGGCAAATCACTTGCAATTACGATTCTGACGATTTTGCCGACTTTACCTTCCCCCCTCACTTTACTCACCGCCGACCCGTGCTTTCCCTCGAATAAAACACCAGTTAACGAACCTTAAGTTTAAGATTAGTAAGGATTTGTGTTTTGTTCTAAAGACCTTTACTTGCCGTTGGCGAACAATAGACCTTGCCACACTCCCGACCTCGGCATGACAGGAACCAAATGTTTTTTTTTAAAGCCCGGATTCTTCCGCCCGTTTTATCCCCACTTTCCCACTAATTGGCCGATTTCACCCCCTCGGACCAACCCGCAAACTAAAATACCGACTGGGACGGGTTGCCTCGAGGACCATCGCTTTATGACCGACAATCATCCACACCTCGACAAGCAAAGCGACGACATCCGAAAGATGTTTGCCGGGATCGCCCATCGGTACGACATTCTCAACCGATTCCTTTCCGGTTGGGTGGATACCCACTGGCGAAGGCTAACGGTTCGGCTGGCCCCCCCCACGATGGTTGGTCCACTTTTGGATGTCTGCACGGGAACCGGAGACTTGGTTCTTGGGTATCAGCGAAAATATCCGGATCGAATGACCATTGGGACCGACTTTTGCCGAGAAATGCTGCACTTTGCCCACAAAAAAGCCCTACCCGTCCAAGGCCCAAAGCCATTGTTTCTTGAGGCGGATACCCTTGGCCTACCCTTTGGGGATAATCATTTTGCCCTAACTTCGGTAGCCTTTGGCCTTCGCAATACCCAAAATCCCCACCTAGCCCTAAGGGAGATGTGCCGGGTAACACGCCCCGGGGGAAGATTGGCCGTTTTGGAGTTTTCAATGCCCACTTGGCCGGTGCTGGGTCAGGTCTATCGCTGGTACTTCCAAACGGTACTTCCCAGAGTGGGCCAAGCCTTCTCCAAGAGCCCGGCATCCGCCTATGGGTATCTGCCCCAAAGCGTAAAAAAGTTCCCCCAAGGACAGGAGCTTTGCAGCTGGATTCGTGAAGCTGGGTGGGAATCGGTTACCCATCGCCCCTTTACCATGGG
This sequence comes from Gemmataceae bacterium, assembly GCA_009691815.1. GTDB lineage: Bacteria > Planctomycetota > Planctomycetia > Gemmatales > Gemmataceae > SYLG01. Next base: position 6,001 of record SIAL01000002.1, read on the forward strand.
TATTGCCACTCTGTACACTGCCAACAAACCCTTCGTGGGCTGATTTGCTCACCCCCCAAACCTCCCGGGGACCACGCCGTGCTTTTCGCCTTGCTCGTTTTCTGTCAAAGTTCGGTTCCGCCCGAACCAGCTGTAAATTTCGAACGGGACATCTTCCCTATCCTTTCCAAGCATTGCGTGGGTTGCCATGGTGGCAAAAAACCCAAAGGAGGACTGGACCTTTCCCATGGGGCAAGTGCCCTTGCCGGAGGGAATTCCGGCCCCGCTCTTGTGGCCCACCAACCCGACAAAAGCCTGCTTCTGAGAGTCTTAACCGGACAGGAAGCCAACCTATTCATGCCCCCCGAGGGCACACCCAAACGGGAAAAACTTAGCGCCCTCGAAATTGCCCTCATTCGCTCGTGGATCCAAAGCGGGGGTTCTTGGCCCGGCGCGACCGACAAACCAGGCGGCTCCGATTGGTGGTCGCTAAAGCCCCTTGCCAAGGTTTCCGTTCCCGGCCAGGGCAATCCCATCGACGCCTTTCTCCAAAAAGCCTTGACCACCAAAGGCATCTCTTTCGCTCCCGAAGCCGATAAGCGCACCCTGCTGCGCCGCCTTGCAATAGATCTCACCGGGTTGGTTCCCACCCACAAAGAGATGGAAGCCTACCTAAACGACTCTTCCCCCAACGCCTATGAAAAGCAGGTCGACCGCCTCCTTGCCTCGATCCACCGGGCCGAGCGCATGGCCCGGTTTTGGATGGATTTGGCGCACTTTGGCGACACCCATGGATTCGATAAGGACCAACCCCGCCCCAACGCTTGGCCCTATCGCGACTATCTGATTCGAGCCTTTCAAAGTGATCGACCCCTAAACCGGTTCATTGGTGAACAGGTCGCCGGCGATGCCCTTTACCCCGGTACCCGAGATGGCATCGAGGCCCTTGGATTCTTGGCTGCCGGGCCATGGGACTTTATCGGCCACGCCGAGGTGCCCGAAACCAAACTCGATGGCAGGGTTGCCCGTCACCTCGACCGAGACGATATGGTGGGCACAGTCATCAATACCTTTATGGGCATAACGGTGCAGTGTGCCCAGTGTCACAACCACAAGTTTGATCCGATTCGCCAAGAGGATTACTACCGCCTTCAAGCGGTGTTTGCGGCGGTGGATCGGGCCGATCGGGTTTACCACGCCAATCCCCTCGTGGAAAAGGAGTATGCCTCTCTTCTAAAGGAGAAATCCAAACTCGAGGTGCGATTGGCCGCCTTGCCGGGCGGCTCCAAAGCGGACCTCGAGGCAAAGTTGCATAGCCTTGGCCTTCCCGCCCCGGGCAAATCCGAGGCTTTTGGTTTTCACACCGCCCTTCATGGAACAGCGAACCATCCTGAATGGATCAAAATCGACCTAGGAAAAGTGACCTCCCTTGCGCGGGTGGTAATCTGGCCGTGTCATGATGATTTTGGCAACATTGGGGCGGGATTTGGCTTTCCCACCGCACTCAAGGTCTATTTGGATTCAACTCTCCTTTTCGAATCGGGCGACCTTCCCAACCCCGGGTTTGAGCCCCTTATCCTGCCCACAAAAGGGGCCATGGGACAGGTTTTGCGCCTAGAGATCAGCAGGTTATCCCCAAGGCAGGGAGATTTCATGGCGGCCCTGGCCGAGGTCGAGGCCTTTGACCTATCGGCCACGAATCGGGCTTTGCGCATCGTTCCCTCCACCAGCTCCACGATTGAGGCCCCACCCCGATGGAGCCGATTAAACCTAACAGATGGGATTAAGTATGAAGCCAAGCCCGCCATCTTGAACCAAATGGTGGCCGTGCGGGAATCCATCCAAAAAGAAGCCTCGCGCCCGGCCAACACCGCAGTGGAGGCTCAAAGGCGCGATGCAGTAGCTTTGCAAAACGCAAACAATGCCAAGCTTGCCCTGATCCCCGCGCCTTCAAAGGTTTTCGCGGCAACCATTCACAACGGATCGGGGGCGTTCAAGGGAACCGGCGCCAATGGCGGCAAACCAAGGCAAATCTTCCTCCTTCAAAGGGGAAATGTCGCCAAGCCCCTAACCGAAGTGTTACCGGGGGCTATCCCATCGGTGGGTCATGCCAATGCGGATTTCACAAAAGCCGTCGGGGATCAAGAACGCCGCGTCGCCTTGGCCCAATGGATCTTCCACCCGGACAACCCCCTCACCGGGCGGGTCTTTGTCAATCGCGTTTGGCGACTGCACATGGGCCGAGGTATCGTCGAAACCCCCTCGGATTTTGGCAAGATGGGAATGGCCCCAAGCCACCCGGAGTTACTGGATTGGCTGGCGGGTTGGTTTCAAAACAACGGCCAAAGTCCACGAGCCCTAAGTCGGCTTATTGTCACCAGTCGCTCCTACAAACAGGTGGCCCACGCCTCTCCATCCACCTTGGAGGCCGATCCGGCCAACCTCCTCTTTTCCCGTTACCGAAGGCATAGACTCGATGCGGAAACCTATCGGGATTCTCTCTTGTTGCTTTCGGGAAACCTCAAAGCGGATCCTTTTGGTCCACCATTCAAAGATTTCGTGGTGGAAAAACCCGAACACTCGCCCCACTACCTCTACGAAAAATCGGACCCCGCCGACAAAGCGACCCATCGTAGGGCGATCTATCGGTTTGTGGTCCGTTCTCAGCAGCATCCTTTCTTGACCACCCTCGATACCGCCGACCCTTCGCTAATGACCGATAAACGAAACGAAACCATCGGCCCCTTGCAAGCCTTGGCCATGTGGAACAATCCCTTTGTGTTGGAGATGTCCCGTGGACTGGCAACCCAATTGGCCAAGGGGTTGAACCCGGTTGGAAAAACAGATTATGACGCGTTAGCCGTTAGGGTCTTCCAGACGGTTTTGCTAAGGGACCCAAGCGTTGCCGAGCGATTGGAATGGGCCCGGTTCATTCGTGACCAAGGATTGGAAAGCGCCGCTCGGGTGGGCTTCAACCTGGGCGAGTTTGTCTTTGTCGAATGAGGACCTAGATCATGAACAAAGCCGAATGGACAACCAATGAAATGAAAAACAATCGCCGCGAATTTCTTTGGCAATCGGGCGGAGGATTGGGGGGCATTGCCCTTGCCGCGATGCTTGACAACAAAGCCGCCGCAGGGGACCTTTTGTCCGCACTGGAGCCGGTTAGGACCAATCACCCACCCAAGGCCAAACGGGTTATCCAGCTCTTTATGGCGGGGGCCGCCAGTCAGGTTGACCTGTTCGATTACAAACCCGAACTTTTCAAACGCCATGGCCAGCCTTCCGAACTCAAAGGAAAAATAGAAGCCTTTCAGGACGGATTAGGGCCATGGCTAAGGCCCATTTGGGATTTTGCCCCGCATGGTCAATCGGGGAAAATGCTGGGAAGCGTGGTGGCCCCATTGGGCAAGGTTGTGGATGAAATCGCCTTTGTTCACAACATGACAGGCAAAACGGGAATCCACAGCCAAGCCACCTACCTTCAGGCCACCGGTTTTCAAAGTCCCGGTTTTCCCGGCATGGGGTGCTGGGCCAGTTATGGTTTGGGTTCCCTCAACCAAAACCTTCCTACTTTTGTGGTCCTACCCGATCATCGGGGTTACGCCAGCAATGGCCCCAAAAATTGGGACAATGCTTTTTTGCCGGGCCAGCATCAAGGGACCATTCTTCGGCCAGGCACCGCCAACCCACTCCCGGACCTGTTTCCCAACCAAAAGGACATTTCAGGGTTTGGGATAGCGGAAAAAGAAGCTTTGGCGCTGTTGGTTCGTAGCGACCGGGGTTATGGGGCCAACCGAACGATGGACTCGCGCATGGGGTCAAGGATTAAGAGCTATGAATTGGCGGCGGCAATGCAGCTGGCGGCTCCGGAGGCCATGGACCTAACAAAGGAAACAAAATGGACACAAGATCTTTATGGCATCAAACCGCCGGGAACCGCCTTCGAAAAAGAAATCAATTTGCCCGAAGAAGCCGACTATATGGGCCGTAAGTGCTTGGTGGCAAGGCGTTTACTGGAACGGGGCGTTCGTTTTGTGCAAATCTGGTCCGGCTGTGACAATGGTTTTCCAAGGCGAAACTGGGACAGTCACGAGGACATTGAGCGGGATCATGGCCCCTTGGCGGGAGGCATGGCGATTGCGGTGGCCGGACTTCTGGCGGACTTAAAACAGAGGGGAATGCTCGAAGATACGGTGGTTTTTTGGACGACTGAGTTTGGCAGGTTGCCCTGTTCCCAAGGGGGGAAAGGGCGCGATCACAACCCCTATGGTTTCACCAGCTGGATGGCCGGGGGGGGCATCCGAGGGGGAATTTCCGTCGGTCCAAGCGATGATTTTGGCCTGGCCCCTGCGGAATCCTCAAAAGGTACCCAAGTTTACGACCTCCATGCGACTATCCTCCATGTGTTGGGTTTGGACCACACAAGGCTTACTTTTCGCACGAATGGGATTGATCGGCGGCTAACCGATGTCCACGGAAGGGTAATGACAGAAATTTTAGCCTAAATGGACTGGTCGAATGGGACCAAAAGACTGAGAATTGACTTGATAACAAAGCCAAACAAGGCTATGGTTGTACTTCCCCAACCCGGCTTTGCTGGCGTAGCTCAATGGCAGAGCACTGGTTTTGTAAACCAGATGTTGTGGGTTCAAGTCCCACCGCTAGCTTTCTCAATGAAAAGGGGTTTAGGGTGGGGCTTTTGGTTTTACGGAAAAGGAGTTAAGGGCAAACATTCGGGCAGGTGGCCGAGCGGCCAATGGCATCAGACTGTAAATCTGACGAACTTAGTTCTACGGGGGTTCAAATCCCTCCCTGCCCATTTGAAATAGATTTGTTTAGGCGGGGAATCGTGGGATTCCTTTCCCCCAAATCTGTCCCTTTTCCGGGTAAAAGCCAATTGCGGGCGTAGCTCAATGGCTAGAGCACCTGCCTTCCAAGCAGGATGTTGTGGGTTCGAGTCCCATCGCCCGCTCTGGATTTATGACAATCAGGTTATATCCTGATTGTTTGGGTCCTTTTTTTTGCTGCTGTAGCTCAGCGGTAGAGCGCGTCCTTGGTAAGGACGAGGTCGTGGGTTCAATCCCCACCAGTAGCTTTGGGTCGAAAGAAGAGGCCCGACCGGAGTGGATTTTTGAGAAATCAGGTATGATTCTCTAAACGCCATTTTAGGCTTTTTGGTATTCTTGAACCAGATGTTGCCCGCATACGGCGGGCCCAACTTTTTGCACCTTCGGAGGGGCGATGGCTAAGGAAGAGTTTAAGCGGACAAAACCGCATGTGAATGTTGGAACCATTGGACATATTGACCATGGGAAGACAACAACAACCGCCGCTATGGTGGCCCGTCAAGGGCACATCAATAAGGTGGCCAATGTAAAAACCTATAAGGAAATCGCAAAGGGTGGAACCGAGCGCGACGAACTTAAAACGGTGACCATTGCCGCCGCCCATGTGGAATACGAGTCGGCAACCCGACACTATGCCCATGTGGATTGCCCAGGACACGCCGACTATATCAAAAACATGATCACCGGCGCCGCCCAAATGGACGGAGCCATTTTGGTGGTTGCGGCCGATGCGGGTGTTATGCCCCAGACTCGTGAGCATATTCTGCTCGCTCGTCAGGTGGGCGTGCCCAAAATCGTTGTCTATCTCAACAAAATCGATGTTGCCTTGGCGGATGATCCGGCGGGCGAACTGGTTGAACTCGTTGAAATGGAAATCCGCGAACTGCTTACCAAGTACGGCTTTCCCGGTGACGAAATCCCCATCATTCGTGGGAACTCGTTAGCGGTTATGCAAAGTCTTGGCAAAGACGATGTCGCAGGCAAGTGCATCGACGACCTTCTTGCCGCCGTTGACTCGTATATTCCCATCCCCACCCGTGAAAAAGACAAACCCTTCCTCATGAGCATTGAGGATGTGTTTTCCATCAAGGGTCGTGGAACCGTTGGCACCGGCCGCATCGAGCGCGGCGCTGTCAAGGTTGGCGACGAAGTCGAAATCGTCGGCTTGCGTAAAGACATCCGCAAAACCACCGTCACCGGTGTGGAAATGTTCCAGAAAACGCTCGGCTACGGCGAGGCGGGCGACAATGTCGGCGTGCTTCTTCGCGGCATCGACCGTCACGATCTGGAACGGGGCCAAGTGCTCGCCAAACCAGGCAGCATTCCTCCTCACACCAATTTCGAAGCGCAAGTGTACATCCTCTCGAAAGAAGAGGGTGGTCGCTCGACGGCATTCTTCACCGGATACCGACCCCAGTTCTATTTCCGCACCACTGATGTTACCGGAAACATTAAGCTTCCGGAAAACATTGAAATGGTTATGCCCGGTGAAACCGTTGCGTTCACCGTTGAGCTCCTTCCTGAGAGCCCCATTGCCATGGACGAAGGCCTTCGCTTCGCCATTCGTGAAGGTGGTCGTACGGTCGGCTCAGGCGTAGTTACCAAAATCTTGGCGTAAGCTAAGAAGAAATCATCGCCTTTTGCGCCCGACGGAAACTCCGCCGGGTGCTGGGCGTGATAGAAATCATGAGTCCTTTGCGTTTTGAGAAAGTAAGGGTTGGGTCATGCGCGAATATGTGTGGTTAGAATGCACGGAATCAGGCGAGCGGAACTACCGGGTTCAAAAAGAAACCCGTGGAGCCGAGAGACTCGAACGGAAGAAATATTGCCCTCGTTTGCGCAAGGTGACCATCCACAAGGAAACGCGCAAAAAGTAGCATATCTTTTTGAAAGGTGAGTTTCCCTTTCAAAAAGACCGGAAATACGGGCGTAGCTCAATTGGCAGAGCACCGGTCTCCAAAACCGGGGGTTGAAGGTTCGACTCCCTCCGCCCGTGCTTCAAGTTACCTAGGAATAACCAAAATGGGGCGAACGAAACTCGCCGCCCCGGCTTTGATTGGAAGATAAGCGAAACTATGGCGGCCTTGGCACCAGTACTTACAAACAAAACCATCGCCAAAACAGGTTGGGGAGCATTCTCCGGCCTTTTAGGGGCGGTTTTGGTTGCTGCATCGGTTGGCGTCACTTTCTGGGGTATCCCAAGGGTGCTGTTCGTTTCGTCATGGCCAGAGGGGCTCCAATTTTTTGGTGCCGCCGTCGTGTTTTTGGCCGTGGTCGCCGGAATCGTTGGTTCGGTTGTCGGCCTTTTGATGCTGGCAAAAAAATCAGGAACCCCCGAAACCCCTTCCTTTACCGCAATCGCACTGATCGGCTTCTTTTTTGTTTCTCTTTTTTGTTTGGCCATTGCTTGGTGGATGGACCGTTTGGTCTATCAAAACAGTATTAGCCGCCCAATTGGACTTGTCATCTCCATGGGATTTGTGGCTTTTTCCTTAAGCCTTGGTGTTAGACTGTTCTTTTCCCCGGGTTGTGCAAACCTTGCCAAAATGTTGGCTGGACAAGGTTGGTTCACAGGCAATTCCTTCAAAAAGGCCCAAGGCATTCGGATGCGCCGGATTACTCTGTCGGTTTTGTTAGTGATTCTTGGTACCGGGGTCTGGTCCCTTTTGGGTGCTTCAGGGGTCCGTAAGGGTGGCGACCTCGATGTGTCGTTGCCGTTCACCGGCCAGATTCGCATTGAAAAGGTCGGGGATGCCCTGTTCCTTGTGAACAAGGTTTCCAAAAATGAAATCATCAGTCGTGAAAGTTTTGCTCAAATTCGGGAACAGCTTAATCCCGAATTGGCCGTAAAGATCGGCATTATTAGTGGTGACTCACAGTATAAAACTAACGAAATTGTGCTTAAAGAAAGAGTTTCCGAGGAAACTCGGGCCTTTCGAGAACAAGGCTTAAAAACGCCCGCCGAAACGGTAAACCCCGTTTTGCCCGAAGGATCGCTTGTATTTGGCAAAATCCCTCTCCTTCCGACCGTTCAGTATTCGCTTCCCCTGTTGATTTTGGGTTTGGGCTTTTGGTTTAGCTGGCGGCTGGTGAATGTCCCCCTATTTGCCGAGTTTCTTATCAGTACCGATGGGGAAATGAACAAGGTTAGTTGGGCGGGGTGGAAAAAACTTATGCAGGACACCGTGGTTGTAATGACCACTCTGCTCATGTTTGCGATCCTCCTTTTTGTGATGGATATCGCATGGAAACAAATCCTCAGCTCCAACTTGATTGGTGTGCTGAAATTCAAGGAATCGGTCCAGGATCGTGAGGTAAATGTGGATCGCAAGCCTTGGTGATCGCCAAGTACAGATGATCCTCAAAAGAGCGCGAAGGCCACAGGACAAAAAACCATGAACGAAACACAAGAAATTTTGGATGAAGTAGAAACGGTGATCGATTCGCCTGTTTTGGTGACGGCTCCGGCCCAACCCATGGCGACCGCCTCCGATATGCCCCCGGTTACCGGGAAAAAAAACTGGTATGTGATCAAGGTCACCGCCGGCCGAGAAGAAACCATCCGAGATGCCATTGAACGAAGAATCAAAATTGAAAATCTAGAACCCTACTACGGACAGATTTATATCCCCATTGAACGGGTAACAGAACGGCGCAACAACAAAAACATCGTTAAGGAACGAAAACTCTACCCCGGCTACTTCATGACCGAGTTGGAGTTTAACGACCGAATGCTGGTCCTTTTCCGGGAAATCAACGGGGTCGGTGATTTTGTGGGCAGCGCCATCAATCGCGCTCCCAGTCCCCTGTCCGAGTTGGAAGTCCAACGGATGCTTCGGACCAAGGGTGAAGTGGTTACCACCACCATCGCCTTGAAACCCGAATTTGAACGGGGTGATCGTGTTAAGATTAAGGACGGCACCTTTGCCGGCATGGAAGGCGAAGTCAAAGATATCTTGGAAGCCGTTCACCATGTTAAGGTAGAATTAACAATAATTGGCCGGACGGTTCCGGTGGAGTTGGAATACTGGCAGGTCGATGTGATCTGATCCGGCTGGGCAAATAGATTTCTGAAAAGGTTGAAGGACGAAAAAAATGGCTAAGGTAGTTTCCGCGATTGTTAAGCTTCAGTGCCCGGGTGGTTCCGCCACCCCCGCCCCCCCGGTAGGACCGGCTTTGGGCCAGCACGGGGTAAACATTGGCAAGTTCGTCAAGGAATTCAACGACAAGACCGCCGATCGCAAGGGACTTACCCTTCCGGTGCTTATTACTGTTTACAGTGATCGTTCGTTCGATTTCATCATCAAGAGCCCTCCTGCCTCGGTGCTTTTGAAGTTGGCGGCGAAGATTCCCGTTGAAAAGAAAAAGGGCGGCAAGGAAATTCCACCCGAAGAAAAAGCCAAGAAATCTGGCAAATACAAGGGTTTTTCCGTGACCAAGGCGCAGGTTCGCCAAATTGCCTCGGACAAGTTTCCCGATCTTAATGCCCGCGATGTCGATCACGCTATGCGGATCATCGAGGGAACGGCCCGAAGCCTTGGCTTGGCTGTCGAAGGATAATCTGGGATATTCCCGGTTTTTCAGAGGGGGTGAAGGAGAATATCCTTTGCGCCTTTGGGTTTTTTGCTCTATAATCATAGTTTCCCCAATTTTGGGATGATGAACAGGCAGAATGAGTCATGGCGAAGAAGAAAAAAGAAGACGGACCAAAAACCAACCGCAAAGGTGCGGATAGCCAACCCGTCGAGGGGGTTAAGGCTACGGCCCCCATCGAGGGTAAAAAGGCCAAAAAGCAACCTGGTATTCCTCCCCGTCGTGGGAAGAAACTTCGTGGCGTGCTCAAAACACAGGAACAAAAACTTCGCAAAGAGGGAACCCTTGCCCTTGGCAAGGCGATTACCCTGCTTCGCACCACCCGAAGGGCCAAGTTTGACGAGACCGTTGAGGTTCATATGAACCTTGGCATCGACGCCACTCAGGCCGATCAGCTGATTCGTGGAAGTGTGGCATTGCCCCATGGCGTGGGTAAAAATGTTCGGGTTTTGGTTTTCGCCCAAGGCGCTAACATCGACATCGCCAAAAAGGCCGGTGCCGACTACGCCGGCGGTGATGAGCTAATCAAGAAAATTAACGAAGAAGGCTGGCTGGAATTCGATGTGACTCTGGCCACCCAAGACATGATGGCCAAGGTCATCCGTCTGGGTAAGGTTCTTGGTCCCCGTGGATTGATGCCCACACCTAAGGCCGGAACCGTTATTCCCGCGGGTGGCGATGTTGGCTCCGTAGTTAAGGAGTTTAAGGCAGGTAAAGTCGAATACCGGACGGACAAAGGCGGCAATGTTCACGCCGGGATGGGTAAACTCAGCTTTAACGATGACCAACTTTCTGATAATATCAACACATTCATCGAGCAGATCCGCTCGGTTAAACCTTCAGGAATCAAGGGGAACTACATCCTCGGGATCTCCTTGGCGTCCACGATGAGCCCCGGAATATCGGTGGCTTTCTAAACCGGATCCAAAACAGTATTGCTCCGGACCGCTTTGGTGAGACCAAAGCCTGTCGGGACGGATGAATTGAACAAGGGGAAATCAAATGAGCAAAGTAGTTAAATCGATGGAACTCGAGGCGATCCGCAAGGATTTCGCCGGGGTTAAAGACATGGTGGTTATGGGTGTGGGCAAGTTGGATTGCACGGCGGACCAACAGTTCCGCGCCAACCTCCGCAAAAAAATGATTTGTGTGAAACGAATCAAGAACAGCATGGCCCGCAAGGTATTGTGCGAGCAGGGTATTAAGATCGCCGCCGACAGCCCTTATTTCGCCGGAACAACGCTTTATGCGTGGTCTTCCGTGGCGGGAATGGCGATTGCCGAGCTATGCCGGGCCATTGACGGAGAGCTAACAGGCAAACAAAAAGCCTCCTACAAGGACAAGTTGATTCTCAAGGGAGCGGTCGCCGAAGGGTTACCGATTTCTTTTGACATCGCCAAGAAATTGCCGACCCGATTGGAAGCCATCGCCAATGTGGTGGGAATGATGCTTGCGCCCGCCGGCAAGATTGTTTCCCAACTTCGGGCACCTGGGGCAAATCTTGCCTCGCAAATCAAAACCATCTCTGAAATGGAGACAGCGGCAATCGGGGCTTAACCCGGATTGTCGTACAACCGAACATCCGGAAGGTCCGGGTATCGTGCTATTACGCTGGTTTGAGTGGATCTGTTCAGGAAGCTTCAACCTGTTCAGATCATAGTGAAAGGGTTATTGAAATGAGCGAGACGAATTACAGTGCGGAGACCAAAGAATTGGGCGACAAAATTGTCGCTTTGACCGTAGCCAATGCCGTTCAACTGGCCGACTACCTCGAAAAAGTCCACAACATCAAGCCCGCCGCCGGTGGAGCTGTTGTGGTAGCCGCAGCTGGCGCCGAAGCTGAAAAGCCCGCCGTGAAGACCGAATTCAGCGTGGTCCTTGAAAGCGCTCCCGCCGACAAGAAGATTTCGGTGATCAAGGTTGTTCGTGAATTGACTGGTCTTGGGCTTAAGGAAGCCAAGGACCTTGTCGAAGGGGCCCCCAAATCTGTCAAGGACGGCATCAGCAAGGAAGACGCTGAAGCGGCCAAGAAGAAGCTTGAAGAACAGGGCGCGAAAGTGTCCATTAAGTAATCTGCTTTGGATCAAGGGATCCTGGCTGGTAGGATACCGGTCAGGATTTTTCATTGGTTCCCTTGACCAATTCCTATTGGTTTGATTGAATAGTAGATTGATGCCGTACACCGGTTGGAAACAGGAAGTTTAGAAACACATACCCCCGTTCGACCTTTGGGCCGGGAGAGGGTGTGGTTGTTGCGTTTCCGGTGGAATGGTCCAAATACCTATGGGGTTTTGGCCAGCGGTTCGTTTTCTCCAGAGACCAGGCACCCCCTATGCACAGGCAATTTCAGGTCTTGGATCCTTTCTTTTATCGCCAATCCAACCGGGCCTTGGCCCAGCTGGTCAGTCCTTTGGGATTGCAAAACACTGTTGGGTTGGGTGGCAATCGCTCCAGCCACCGTCTCTTATTTGTGTGATTATTAACTTACAGTGAGTCATGGGTTCCCCCGGGTCGAGGCTGACCGGGCGATCTCAAAATAAGTCATGCCTCAGGGAGTCGCATTTCATGCCTATCCCCACCGTTAGAACGATTCTTCCCAACCAAGTCCGTAGCTTTGGTCAAAACACCGAAGATTTGTCGGAGATTCCTCCGCTAACAGACATTCAGCAGAAGGCCTATGCGGGTTTCCTTCAAGCGAATGTTCTGGCGGAAAAGCGCGAGGACATCGGCATTGAAGCGGTTCTCCGGGAAACTTTCCCGATCGAGAACTTGGACAAGTCCATCAATTTGCAATACATCCGATACGAACTGGGTAAACCCCGGTTCGGTCCGGATGAATGCCGCCAATTGCGCCTGACCTATGGCCGTCCTTTTCGGGTTCTGCTTCGCTTAAACAAAGAGCAACCCGTCGAGGAAGAGGTTTATCTTGGCGACTTGCCCATCATGATTGGCGGCGGTGAGTTCCTCATCAATGGCGCGGAACGCGTGGTGGTCAGTCAGTTGCACCGCTCGCCCGGTGTGGACTTTATGATGGTTCGCGAAGCGGACCGTGATCTCCATTCTTGCCGCATCATCCCCGAACGAGGTTCGTGGATCGAACTCCATGTCACGAAAAAGGATTCGCTGAATGTCCGGATCGATCAATCCGGCAAGTTTTCGGCGATGACCCTGCTTCGGGCGATGGACCCCGCCTACAGCACTAACGCCGACATTATTAAGGCGTTTTATCCCATCTCAACGGTGAAATTGACAAAGGCTCACTTTGAACAGCTTAAGGGAGCGATTGTCTCCGAGGATGTGATTGATCCCGAAGATGGTGAAATCTATCTTGAAGCGGGCCAACCTCTCGAAGAGGCCAAGTTAAACCAGCTGATGGGCAGTTCGGTAAAGTCTGTTTCGATTCTTTCCGCGGTGAAAGATCCCATCATTCTTGCCGCCTTGGCCGAAGATACGGCGTCGACCCATGAAGAGGCTCTGATCAAGATCTATCAAAAGATCCGACCGGGAAATCCCGCTCAGCTTGAAAAGGCCAAGGAGATGTTTCGGGAAAAGTTCCAAGACACCAATCGCTATCGGTTGGGTCGGGTGGGCCGCTTCCGGGTTAATCGCAAATTCAAACTAGAGGACACTGTTGCCGCCGATGAAATGGCCCTGCAGCCCGCCGACCTTCTAAACGCGATCAAGTATATCCTTAAGCTTCGAGCCAAAGAGGGTGAACTCGACGATATTGACCATTTGGGCAACCGACGGGTTCGCACCATTGATGAATTGGCGGCGGAAGAACTTCGAAAAGGGTTCCTTAAACTCAAACGGACCGTCACCGAACGAATGTCCAACCGAGACCAGCAGGACATGACCCCCCGGTCTCTGATTAACCCCAAGAGCATCAGCGCGGCGATCGAATATTTCTTCGGTCGAGGTGAGTTGAGTCAGGTGGTCGATCAGACAAATCCCCTAAGCCAGTTCACTCACGAGAGGCGGCTTTCCGCCCTTGGGCCTGGTGGTCTTAACCGCAAAAGGGCGGGATTTGATGTTCGCGATGTTCACATCAGCCACTATGGTCGCATTTGCCCCATTGAAACGCCTGAGGGAACCAACATTGGTTTGATCAGCCATCTTGCTACCTTCGCGGGTGTGGATGATAAGGGTTTCCTTATCACTCCCTACCGGATGGTGAAGCACGGGAAACTTACCGGCGAGGTCAAGTACCTTCGTGCCGATGAAGAGGCTAAGGTTCACATTGCTCCGGCGGATACGCCGATGACCAATGGGAAGTTTACCTCCGAAAGGTTTACGGCCCGGTTTGATGGCGAGTTCATCACGGCCGATGCCTCCGACATCAATTATGTGGATGTCAGCCCCCGCCAGATGGTCGGCGTTTCCGCCGGTCTGATTCCGTTCCTTGAACATGACGACGCCAACCGGGCGCTCATGGGTTCAAACATGCAGCGCCAAGCGGTGCCGCTGTTGGTTCCCGAGCCGCCGATCGTGGCAACGGGCATGGAAAAGGATGTTGCCAGGAACTCCGGCATGGTCCTCAAGGCGGAAAAAGACGGCCTTGTAACCTATGTGGATTCGTTGCGGATCCGGGTGGATGAACGGGAATATGTCCTTCGCAAGTTCACCGGGCTAAACGAGCACACCTGTCTCAATCAAAAACCGATCATCAAGGTCGGTGAGAGAGTGAAAAAGGGACAGGTCATCGCGGATGGTGCCGCGACCTACCATGGGGAACTTGCCCTTGGTCGCAATGTGCTGGTGGCCTTCATGTCTTGGGAAGGTTACAACTTCGAAGACGCCATCATCATTTCCGAGCGCCTTGTCGAGAGGGACACCTACACCTCTATTCACATCGAGCAGTTCGAAATCGAAATTCGGGAAACGAAACTGGGCAAAGAAGAGTTCACCAAGGACATCCCGAATGTCTCCCCCAAAGCCTTGGCCAACTTGGACGAAAATGGCATCGTACAGATCGGCACCTATGTTGTTCCCGGGGATATCCTCGTGGGCAAAGTTTCGCCCAAGTCCAAGAGCGAACTGACACCCGAAGAAAAGCTTTTGTACGCCATTTTCGGCCGCGCGGGTGAAGATGTAAAGAACGAAAGCCTCGAGGTTAACTCGGGCGTTGAGGGTGTGGTTATCGAGGCGCGTCGGTACTCCCGTCGGGCCAGCATGACCGAGGACGAGCGCAAGGAATTCGACAAGGACTTCAAAGAAGAGAAAGAAGCCTTCGACAAGCGAATCGCCGAGCAGTGGCATCTCATGGTTAACGACCTTAAGGATGCCATTGAAATCAGCCATCGTACCAGCCTCAGGGATGTGCGAAACAACAAGTCGATCGGTGGCGAAAAGGATAACGAAGAGTCCTCCAAGGCCGCGGCGGACTTTAAGTTTGAGCACCTTGATATTCGTACTCCCGAGCATACCAAGGCGGCGAAAGCCGTTTACAAAAAGCACCGCGAGCATTTGGGCAAAATGCTCGAAGAGAAGGATCGTCGCCTCAACAACTTAAGGCGGGGCGAAGAACTACCTCCCGGTGTTCAACAAATGGTCAAGGTCACGGTTGCCACCAAAAGGGTGGTATCCGTGGGTGACAAAATGGCCGGTCGCCACGGTAACAAAGGTGTGATCTCAAAGATCCTCCCCGTGGAAGATATGCCATACTTGGCCGATGGTACTCCCGTCGACATCCTGCTCAACCCGCTGGGTGTTCCTAGTCGTATGAATGTGGGCCAGATTCTCGAAACCCACCTTGGGTGGGCCGCGAAAAATCTCGGATTCAAAGCGATTACCCCGGTATTTGACGGGGCGACCGAAGATGAAATCCGCGCTTGTATGAAAGAGGCCAAGCTGCCCGAATCCGGCAAAAGCTGGTTGTTTGATGGTCGCACCGGCGAACGATTCGAACAGATGGTAACCGTGGGCTATATTTATATGCTCAAACTCCACCATTTGGTGGATGACAAGGTTCATGCCCGGGCAACCGGCCCCTACTCGCTTATCACCCAGCAACCGCTTGGTGGCAAGGCGCGCTTTGGTGGCCAGCGCTTCGGCGAAATGGAAGTGTGGGCACTCGAGGCGTATGGCGCCGCCTACATTCTTCAGGAACTTCTCACCGTCAAATCGGATGATGTTGAAGGCCGTACCAAGATCTACGAATCCATGGTTAAGGGCGAAAACACCCTTGAGGCGGGAACCCCTGCGAGTTTTGATGTTCTTACCAACGAGATTCGGGGTTTGGCGCTCAACATGCAGCTTCAGAAGAAGCAGCTTCTTGGTGGCGGATATGAAAACATCGAGTCCAGGGCCGATTGATCCTCTTGCCCTAATCATTTACCGCCTGATTTTTTAGGCGGTGAATGGGACTAGGGCAGCTTAAAAACCAGACCCGCACGAATTCGAGACTTGTCAAGGAATACAGAGGGGTAGACGATGAGCACCACCGATATGAATTACGACCGCATCAATGACATTAGCTCGGTCCGCATCACTTTGGCCGATCCCGTCCACATTCGGACCACTTGGTCCTATGGTGAGGTGAAGAAGCCCGAGACGATTAACTATCGTACTTATCGTCCTGAAAAGGACGGTTTGTTCTGCGAGCGGATTTTTGGTCCCGAAAAGGATTGGGAATGTTCCTGCGGCAAATACCGTGGCATGAAATACAAAGGCATGGTTTGTGACCGGTGCGGGGTCAAGGTTTCCCATAGCCGGGTTCGTCGCAAGCGAATGGGACATGTCGAGTTGTCGGCTCCCATTGTCCACATTTGGTTCTTCAAGGCGATGCCCAGCCGCTTGGGCACGCTGCTAAACATGAAGACCTCGGCCCTTGAAAGGATCATCTACTTTCAAGATTATGTTGTAACCAATCCAGGGGACACGGACCTTCAGGAGAAGCAACTTCTCAGTGAAGATGAGTTCAAAAAGGCTCGTGAAAAATTTGGCAATGCTTTTGACGCGGCCATGGGTGCCGATGCGATCAAGGTTTTGTTGAAACGACTCAACCTAGTGGAAGTTGCCAAGGAACTTCGCGAACTGCTTGAAGCCGAAATGGTCAAGGTAAAGAAGTCCGCCCAGAAGATTCGGGACTTGGTCAAGCGGCTCAAGGTGGTTGAGAGCCTCCGGGATTCAGGATTGGGGGGCGCGGGCAACCGGGCCGAGTGGACGGTTCTTGACTGTATTCCGGTCATTCCGCCCGATCTTAGGCCGTTGGTCCTCCTAGATAGCGGCAACTTTGCCACTTCGGACCTTAACGATCTTTATCGACGCATTATCAACCGAAACAATCGTCTCAAAAAGTTGGCCGACCTAAATGCTCCCGAAGTCATCATCCGCAATGAAAAGCGAATGCTTCAGCAGTCGGTCGATGCCTTGTTTGACAACGGCCGTTGCAAAAGGCCTGTGTTAGGATCGTCGAATCGCCCGCTAAAGTCGCTGACCGACATGATCAAGGGCAAGCAAGGTCGCTTCCGTGAAAACCTATTGGGCAAACGAGTAGACTATTCGGCCCGGTCGGTAATCGTGGTGGGACCAGAGCTTAAACTGCACCAATGTGGCCTTCCCAAAAAGATCGCCTTGGAACTGTTCCAACCGTTCATCATTCGCCGCCTCAAGGAACTTAAATACGCCGACACGATCAAGTCGGCCAAAAAAATGCTTGAACGGAAGGATGACCAGGTTTGGGACATCCTCGAAGAAGTAACCAAGTCCCATGCGGTTTTGCTAAACCGGGCACCCACGCTTCATCGCATGGGTATCCAAGCCTTCGAGCCGACCCTTATCGAAGGCAATGCCATTCGCATCCATCCGCTGGTTTGCAAAGGCTTTAACGCCGACTTTGACGGTGACCAAATGGCCGTTCACCTTCCGCTCTCGATTGAGGCGCAGGTTGAAGCCACGGTTTTAATGATGTCAACCAATAATATCTTTAGCCCGGCCAATGGCCAGCCCATCATTACCCCTTCCCAAGACATCGTCATGGGCTGTTACTACCTTACCGCCACCCGTGGCGAGTTGGGTGAATCGGGTGAAAAGGGCGAAGGCATGGTCTTCGCAAACCCCGAAGAGGTCCTCACTGCGTTCAGCCAAAACAAACTGGGCGTTCACGCCCGTATTCACCTGCGCCTCCCCGCCGGCAAGAAGTTCATTTCCGAGCGCACCTTCATCGACCGGGTTGCGATTGAGGAACATATCGTCAAGGACAACGAACGGGTGATTACCACCGTGGGCCGGGTGATTTTCAATGACGCACTCTTTCCCGAGATGGCGTTTTATGATCTGGCCCTTTCCTCCAAGCAACTCAGTCGCATTATTGCCGACTGCTACTTGGTTCTGGGTCGCCGATCCACCATCGACCTTCTCGACAAAATGAAGGTTACCGGTTTCCGCGAATCCACCCGGTCTGGTTTGAGCTTTGCAACCGATGACCTGAGAACTCCTTCGAACAAGGAAAAAGAACTGAAAGACACCGACAAGGAAGTCGAAAAGTACCGTCGCCAGTTTGAAGAAGGTAACATCACCGAGCGGGAACGCTACAACAAAACGCTGGATCTTTGGACCAAGGCTAGGGACTCCATCACGGCGCACATGATGGATGATCTCAAGAAAGACAAACGCAAAGAAGAAGAGGGCGGCAAGATGCGCCCATATTTGAATCCCATTTACCTGATGGCCCACTCCGGCGCTCGTGGTGGCATCGAACAGATTCGCCAGCTCGCCGGTATGCGCGGTTTGATGGCCAAGCCCAATGGCTCGATCATTGAAACCCCCATCAAAGCCAACTTCAAGGAGGGTCTGTCGGTACTGGAATATTTCAGTTCGACACACGGTGCCAGAAAAGGTCTTGCGGATACGGCGTTGAAAACCGCCGACTCCGGTTATCTAACCCGCAAACTGGCCGATGTCGCCCAGAATGTGGTGGTAACCATGCACGACTGTGGCACAACACAGGGCGTGACCAAGTCGGCCATCATGAAGGGTGAAGAGGTCGACCGATCCTTATCCGAAACCATTCGAGGTCGCGTTAGTCGAAATACTATCATCGACCCTCGCAACAATGAAGTCATTGTTGAAGAGAACGAGATGCTTTCTTGGGATGCGGCCCGGGGAATCGAAGCTCTTGGACTCGACAAGGTCATGGTTCGTGGGCCTATGACCTGTCAGGCGACTTTGGGCGTTTGTCGCCTTTGCTATGGTATGGACCTTTCGACCGGTTCACTGGTTGAAGAAGGCATGGCGGTTGGCATCATCGCGGCACAGTCGATCGGTGAGCCGGGCACCCAGCTTACCATGCGTACCTTCCACATCGGCGGCGTGGTCAAGCGCGAGCTTGGCGAAACGGAGTCGAAAAACAAGAAGGTTGGCAAAGTGCGGCTTCAGCGGTTGAGCGCTGTCGAAAACGCCAAGAAGGAAATGGTAGCCCTTGGCCGAAACGGCGAAATCCAGATTCTTGGACCCAAAGGCACCCCGATTGAGACTTTCCCGGTCCACTATGGCGCTACCATCCATGTCAAAGAAGGCGCCGAGATTCAACCCGGTGTGATCCTTTGTAAATGGGATCCGCACATCACCCCGCTCATCGCCGATCGCGGGGGCAAGGTCAAGTTTGTTGAACTCATCGAGGGCGAAACCCTTCGTAAGGACATCGACGAAATCACCGGTGCCGAACGATTGGTCGTCATGGAACACAAGGGCGAATACCATCCCCAAATTGTCATCCAAGATTCCAAGGGACAAAAGCTGTCCGTAGTGTACCTTCCCGAACGGGCTTTCATCGAAGTCAGAGACGGAATGGCCATTTCGGCCGGTACCATCTTGGCAAAAACCACCCGCGAGGTGGGCGGTACCCAGGACATTACCGGTGGTCTTCCCCGCGTTACCGAGATCTTCGAGGCGAGAAAACCCCGTGATCCCGCGGTTATGTCCGAAGTCGCCGGTATGGTTCGGGTGGGCGACAAAAAGCGTAACAAGCGCCTTATCTATGTTCAGCCCATTGACGAAAATGGCAAAACATTTGGCGAGGAAAGAGAACATCAGGTTCCTCCCGGAAAGCACCTTCGCGTGCAAACGGGCGACCGGGTGAAAGAAGGCGATCCGCTGGTTTACGGTCCCCTTGTTCCCCATGACATCCTCCAAATTTCCGGTATCGAGGCGGCTCAACACTACCTCGTTCGCGAAGTTCAAAGCGTCTATCGCAGCCAACGCGTAGACATCGACGACAAGCATATCGAAATCATTGTTTCGCAGATGCTTCGCAAGGTGAAGGTCGAGGGAACGGGCGATTCAGGCCTGCTGCCCGGTTCGGTCATCGACAAACAAGCGTTCAATGCGGTCAATAGCCGCCTTCGCGAGTCTTGCAAAATCAAAAAACCGGGAGATAGCCGGTTTAAAGAGGGGCAAATTGTCCCGAAGGTTGTGTACGAAGAGGAGAAGGACCGCATCGAAGCCGAGAAGGGAACGGTTCCCACCTGGACCAGTCCTGCCCCAGCATCCTGTCAGGTTCAGCTGCTTGGGATTACCAAGGCTTCGGTACAATCCGATAGCTTTATCTCCGCCGCCTCTTTCCAAGAAACCACCAAAGTTCTTACCGAAGCGGCCTTGGCCGGAAAGACCGATTACTTGGTCGGCCTAAAGGAAAATGTCATCCTGGGACACCTTATCCCCGCCGGGACCGGGTTCTCCATGCATCAGCGTTCCCAAATGCGGATTCGTGTGGCGGAAGAACCGGTCGTGGACGAAGAGGCGGAATTGGCCGAAGTCGCCGCGGAACTGGCCTCCGAATCCGAAGGCTAAGCGGTAGAACTTACCTCCTGAAAAACCCAAAGGGGTGAACCGAAATGGTTCACCCCTTTTTTCTTTTTGGGAACTAAACTTGCACATCGTTATTTTCTGGGTAAAACTCTCATTAAGTTTTCATTTTCGTGAGGCCCGTCCCCGCTTCACTCGAATGGGCTTCTTGGGCCGGAGATTCTCCGGTCCAAGGTTTTGTGATCGAAAGGGATTTCGGCTAGTCCGGGAACCCGCTAGGGACCGGCAAAAACATTCTAGGGTCAAGAGATAATCCAATAAGCGCGGTGGGGGCGACTATCTTTCGCTCCTATCTTTTTGGTTATTGTCGAATTGAAGGGGACTTGGTGGCACCCGAGGCGGCTTGGTCGTCGAATTCACCTTCCCACCTTGCCATCACACAAGTCGCAAGACAGTTGCCCACGAGGTTGATCGAAGTGCGGGCCATGTCCATAAGGGCGTCCACCCCGAGGATGGTGGTTACCGCCGCAAGGGCCAAGGTCAATTGGTGGTCATCAATCAGATGTTCTCCTTTTAAGTAGCCGCCAAAGCTTATGAGCGTGCCCGAAAGGATGACAAGGCCCGCCCGGGGGACCGCGGCGACCCCTTTGCTTGTTAGCATGAGCATAAACATCATCAGGATCTGGTTGGAGATCGACAGATCGACCCCCGCCGCCTGAAAGCAAAAGACACTGGCAAGGGCCAAATAAAGCGTTGTACCATCCAGATTGAAGGAATATCCCGTGGGCATGACGAAAGCGACTATGCGTCTGGGAACGCCAAAGGTTTCCATGGCCTGCATCGCCTTGGGCAAGGCAGCCTCGCTTGACGCACTGGAAAAAGCCAACAATGCCGGTTCCTGAACAGCTCTTAGAAATCCCATAAAAGGGATACGAAATAGCAGGACCACCGGCACAAGGACCAGCGCGATGAAAACGAAAAGGGCCCCGTAAAGGGTGCCTATCAAAACGGCCAGATTGGCAAGCACCCCGGTGCCGCTTCGGGCAACCGTTACCGCGATGGACGCGCCTATGGCGATGGGGGCATACAGCATGACGATATTGGTGAACTTGAACATTACCTGGGCGATGGCTTCGAGGAAATCCACAATCGGCAGACGGTATTTATCAGGTGACTGGGCAAGGGCGATGCCAAAGAGTATCGACCAGAAGACCAGTTGGAGGACTTCGTTTTTCGCGGCGGCATCGACGACGCTGGCCGGGAAAACATGTTCCAAAAACGAAGTGGCGGTGGCCTGATTTTTGGCCAAACTGCTGGCCTTTTCCGTGGCGGTTGCCAACTCTTCCGTCGATTGCGAGGCGGAGGTGACCCCGATTCCTGGATGGGTAAGGTTTACCGCGGTAAGGCCGATGACCAGCGCCAAGGTGGTAACCACCTCGAAGTAGAGAAATGCCTTGAGGGCAAGTCGTCCCATGCGGCGCAAATCGTCACAGTGTCCCGCGATTCCCACCACCAGAGTGGAAAAGATCAAGGGCGAGATCAAAGATTTGATCAGCCGCATAAAGATGGTGGAAGAGAGGGGGTCGAGGGTTTTGCCGATTTCCGGCCACTGATACCCAAGGAGAAACCCCAAGGGCATGGCGATTAGGATCCATTGAGTGAGGGAGATTTTCCCAAGGAGGCCTAGCATTGTGGAGATTCCTTACCGAGGAGCCTTCCAAAGAAAGAGTTGGTGCTTGCTCTGGGGAAACGCTTGGGACCATTCACCCGATAGGGCAATAGGGATTGGGAATAGGCCTAGCGGGCGGCCTGAATCTCAACCAAAAGGGCTCCCAAGGCGGCCTCCGGCGTGGCGGCAACGGCCTCCATAGTTCGCCGATTGGTCGGGTTTTTCGGATCGCTAAAGGAGGCTATGCTCTTCCAGGTTCCGTTCGTCTGCTTTTGCATCTTTTGCCAAACCATTCCGTTTTGGCAAAGTGCCCCGTTCAAATTGGTCAAGCTGGTTTGCGTGGCCTGATCGACCGTTTGGCCCTGTTGGCGAAGTTGATCCTGCAACTGGGTCAGGTTGGATTGGACCGCCATGTTGTATTGGCTGGTGGTGGTGTTGACATTGGCGGAGGCTTGATTGATGTTCTGATTGGGAAATTGTTGCAACCCGGCCAAAGCAATCGGCCCTTGCGGATTGAGCTTGGAAACCGAGCCGCCGGGAACCGGGTCGGGCGGGGGCGGAGGCGCGGAACCCCCTAAGGGCAGGGGTCCTGAGGGTATTGACCCAAAGGCGGGGGGAGGTGTGCCCCCATTGGGATTGGAAGACGGTACCGGGTTTAGGAGAACGGGGACGGATCCACCGGGGTTAATTCCCGCGTTGGGCGCGAAGGGTATGTTAGATGTCGGAATCGGGGCGCTAAGCGCTGGAACGGAGGTGTTGTTGTTGCTCGCCAAAGGATCGCGGGGGTTGGAGAGCATACTTGTGGTTCCCGTGGCCAAAGCCGCCGGGCTACCCATGGAGTTTGGAGCGTGCATGGCGGGCAAAGGACCGGCCACAGGCCCTGTGGGTGAGGCAGCTGGTGCTAGCCCGGTGGGCGCCACCCCCGCTGTCGGGGCAATGGCCGGCGGGTGACCCATGAGCGGATCCACCCCGGCTGGGGCACTAATAGGCCATCCTGTTCCCCCGGATGCGTTTTTACACCCGGTTCCCACAAAGAGTATCCCGGCGAAAAGAGGCATCCACAGCCAGCGTTTGAAATGTTTTGTTTTTGTTTCGGAGTGTTTCATCGAGACACCGCCTCTCTTATTTGAAAAACTGGGCAACATGCAAAGACTGGGAAAGCCTTTGCTTCGCCGCTCTTGCCAAAAGGCAACGATTTCCTAGCATTTCTTGGGTATCCCGAGGTACGGACCCCAAGCGCACAGTCTTTCCCAAATGCGCTCATACTTTTTCTTGGATGTGGGTGCAATGGCAGCTTGTTCGATTGCGGTTATTCCGGGTGATGGAATCGGTCAGGAGGTAATCCCTTCCACCATGCGTGTCCTTGACCGGGCGGTTTTGGGCACTTCCCTGTCTTTTGAGTGGAATGTTCTCAATTGGAACTGTCAGCGCTACCTCACCACGGGCAAACTCCAGCCGGATGATGCTTTTGAGATTTTGGCCCGTCATAAAGCGGTCCTTTTTGGTGCTATTGGTGATCCTCGTGTTCCCGACACTGTTCCGGTTCACACCCTGTTGTTACCCATGCGTCGCCATTTCGATCAATATGTCAACCTTCGTCCAAGCTACCTCTATCCGGGGGTGGAATCCCCCTTGCGCGACAAGGCACCCGGCTCCATCGACCTCCTTTTTTACCGCGAAAACACCGAGGGCGAATATGCCCCTCTGGGGGGCAAGCAATACCCCGGCACTCCCGAGGAAATCGCCGTTCAGGTAAATATGTTTACCCGCCGCGGTTGTGAACGGATCATCCGTGCCGCCTTTCAGGCCGCGGAAAAGCGCCCTCGCAAAAAACTGACTAGCATCACTAAATCCAACGCCTTGAGCTTCTCGATGACGCTTTGGGACGATGCGTTTCATGCCGTCAAAAAAGACTTCCCGAATGTGCAGGCGTCCTCCCTATTGGTGGATGCGGCGGCCATGGACCTTGTTAGGAAACCCGAAGCATTTGATGTTATGGTGGCCAGCAACCTTTTTGGCGACATCCTCACGGACCTTGCCGCCATGGTCACGGGCACCATCGGTCTTGCCGCAAGCGCCAACATAAATCCCGAAGGCAAGTTCCCCAGTATGTTTGAGCCGGTTCATGGCTCCGCACCGGATATCGCGGGCAAGGGGATCTCCAATCCCTTGGCGGCAATTCTTTCGGGAGCTATGATGCTTGACCATTTGGGTCAGGTGCCCGCCGGGGACAAAGTCCGCGCGGCGGTCCACAAGGTCCTCTCAAGTGGCTCACCCAAGACACCCGACCTTGGCGGCACTAACGGCACAACCGCCATGGAAGCCGCGGTCCTCGCCGCCCTTTGAAACGAATCGTTCAAGGGTTTTTGAAAAGTTGGGCCAAAAGAGTCGGAACCATAGCCGAAGGTTATCTCTTATCGTTTTGTCGACCCGTTGGGCTTTAACCAACGGGCAACCCTTTTCTGAATTCCTCAGTGACGAGTCAAAGGCGCCTCTGAGAACTTGGTTTTACGGCGCGATTTAGGACTGTTTTCCCCCCTTTTGTTCGAAGGGCTTCCTACAACATACTCAGATGTCCATAAACCTCTCTTCGGAAATTCACAACATGAAGTATTTCCTAGTTTTGCTTTTGGCAAGCCTTTTGATGGCAAGCGATCAATCTTTAAACTTGGCCCAAGAGCCGACAAACTCCTCGCCCAAGCCCCTAAACAACCCGCCTGCCGCCAAAGCCCAGCCTGCCGCCGAGGCCGACATTCGGGAACTCAAACTACGGGACTGGGAACCTCGTTCCAAAATGGTCACAAAAACAACCATCCTTGACAAACCCCTTTTTCCGGTCGTTGATGTCCACAATCATCTAGGCGGTGGGAAAGACCGTTTAACTTCGGCCACCGTGGCCCGGTATCTCACCGAAATGAACGAAGCAGGGGTAAAGACCGTGGTCAACCTCGACGGTGGTTGGGGCGACCGCCTCAAGGAAACGGTTGCGGCGCTGGATCTGGCCCACCCCGGCCGATTTCTCACCTTTACGCTGGTTTCCTTCGAGGGGTTGGACGATTCCGATTGGGGCGAGCGAGAGGCCAAACGCCTTGAGGAGAGTTTCCTTGCCGGGGCCAAGGGCCTTAAATTTCACAAAACCTTTGGCCT
Organism: Gemmataceae bacterium; assembly: GCA_009691815.1. Taxonomy (GTDB): domain Bacteria; phylum Planctomycetota; class Planctomycetia; order Gemmatales; family Gemmataceae; genus SYLG01. The sequence continues at coordinate 30,985 of SIAL01000002.1, forward strand.
AAGTCACCGTTTCAAGGATGGGAAACTGCTTGAGGTCGATGATCCAAAACTCGACCCGGTCTGGGAAATGTGCGCCAAGCATGGCCGACCGGTGGTGATCCATGTTGCCGATCCCTCCGCCTTTTTCACCCCGTTGGATCGTTACAACGAACGATGGCACGAACTCAACAAGAATCCCGGCTGGCTTTTCTACGGCGACAAATGGCCCAAACGCCAGGATATTCTTGATCAACTTCATCGGGTGATTGCCAAGCATCCGAAAACGACTTTCATCAACACCCACTTTGGCAACAATGCCGAGGATTTGGCTTCTGTGGCCGAAAAGCTCGACAAATATCCGAATATGTTCGTGGACATCGACGCTCGCATTTCGGAATTGGGTCGCCAACCGCATTCGGCCCGCCGCTTTTTTCTAAAATACCAAGATCGGATCATGTTTGGTACGGATACGACTCCACGCCGTGACGCCTTCCGCATCTATTACCGGTTTCTCGAAACCGATGATGAATATTTTGACAGCTCCCAAAGCCATCATCGGCAGGGTTTCTGGAACATATATGGCTTAAACCTTCCTCCGGAGGTCCTTGAAAAAGTGTATCGTGGCAACGCCGAGCGGGTGCTTTTTGGCCTGAAAACCGACGAGGAAAAGCGCAAGATGGCGCACAAGGAATTGGTTGTTCGCCAAACCACCGATTTTGAAGTAACCGGCAATGGCCAAAACCCCGCTTGGAACAAAACCCAATGGACGGAACTTTCCAGACGGTCGCCCAAGGGTCACGACTATGCGACAAAGGTCAAAGTGTTGTACTCGGAAAAGGG
>SIAL01000231.1 GCA_009691815.1 Gemmataceae bacterium
CCTTTGGCATCGGTTTTGTTTTCCCAACGAGTGAGCAACACCTCTGCGGTGGCTTGGAGCGGAACCGGGCCACCTCGGGCCAAGAGACCCATCTGATTGGCATCCAGCAACACTCGAATGGTCTCGCGCCTTGGGGGCTGACCCGACTGGGGCGAGCCAAGGGCGATGGTCCAAAGCTCCTCTTCGGCGCTTATTTTTTGCCGTAACCAAAGGAGCTTGGCCCCCACCTCTTTGGGATCAAGGACAAATCGAACGGTTTGCAAAGGTTGTTGATGCCGATTCAGCTCCAACACCACCGAACCTTTGTTCATTTTCCAAGACAAGTTTTCCGGCCCGGCAAGGATCAAAGGATCGTCATCGAGGGCAATGGGGCCAATCGCAGCGGGGCCAATGGTTTCCTTGCCACGACCCGGTCCAAGGCCCTGACGAATTTGAAAATACATCCAGCCCGAGAAAAACCCGGTGACCATAAGCCCTATGCCCATAATCAAGAGGGCGATGACTTCGCTGCCACGCTTGGATTCGTAAGGTCTGGACTTTTTGGGAAGGGAATCGTCCACTGGGTGCGTCATTGGGGTCCTGTTTCCCAAGAGGGGATCGGGCATCCAATCCGCCCCAATCCCCGATTGTTCATAGATTCATTAGTAATCAGTTTAGGGGGAGCGGTGCCCATTAGGCATTTGATTGACCATTTCAGGGAGTGACCAAACGATGTCCACCGATTCATTTTCAGGCCAAACCAAGTTTAAGCCCTATGTTCCGGCGGACGATCAACGGGCCGAATTCACGGCCCGAGCGCTCATTTTGGGCACGATATTGGGCTTGGTATTTTCCGCCTCATCGCTTTATTTGGTGCTCAAGGTGGGCATGACGGTGTCGGCCTCGATTCCTGTGGCGGTATTGGCCATCACTTTTTTCCGGATCTTTTCGCGTTTCACCGGCGGGCCGGCGACCATTCTTGAGAACAACATTGTCCAAACCGCCGGTTCCGCCGGCGAGTCCATCGCGTTTGGGGTTGGCGTAACCATGCCGGCGCTTTTGCTATTGGGTTTTCAGATGGATCTGGCCCGGGTAATGACGGTTTCGCTTTTGGGTGGCCTGTTGGGCATCCTTGCCATGATCCCGCTACGACGGGCCTTCATTGTGCGGATGCACGGGACCCCAGGCAAACCGGGCACGCTTTTGTATCCCGAGGGGACGGCGTGTGCCCAGGTTCTGATCTCGGGAGAAAAGGGTGGCTCGACGGGATTTACCGTATTTATGGGATTTGGGATCGCTTTACTCCACAAGTTCTTAACCGAGGGGCTGATGGTCCTGATGGGCACCTTCAAGTTTCCGTTGGTTTTCATCAACCGTGCCGCCGTTTTCTCATCGGATATGGCCAGTGAGCTTTTGGGCGTGGGGTACATCATCGGGCTTAGGACCAGCGCCATCATGATGGGGGGTGCCCTGCTTGGGTACCTAGTCATTCTGCCGCTGATCGCCTTTGCGGGCGACGCGGGTGGCGCCATCGTCCCCCCCGGTCGCAAGCCGATCCACGATATGTCCATTACCGAACTGCGTAACAACTATTTGCTTTATATCGGTGCCGGCTGCGTTGCCACGGCGGGCATCATTAGCATGATCCGGACGCTGCCGCTAATCCTTCGCTCTTTGACTGGTGGCCTTCGTCGGCGCAAGGGCCAAACCGAGGAAGAAAGCTCCACCCCGGACCGGACCGAAAACGACCTGCCCATGGTTTCGGTTTTGGGCGGGTCCCTAGTGCTTCTCGGCCTGTTGACTGCGTTTTTGGCGGGCGAAGTGGGCTGGAACAGCGCCATGGCGGGTGGGGCCATGGTCATCGTTTTTGGATTCCTGTTCGTGACCGTTTCCAGTCGACTTACCGGTGAAATAGGCAGCTCCAGCAACCCCATCTCGGGCATGACCGTGGCAACCCTGATGATCACCTGCCTTATTTTCCTTGGTCTAGGCTGGACCTCCTCCAAGGAAAGGGTGTTGGCGCTTTCCATCGCCGCGGTGGTCTGTGTTGCGGCAAGCAACGGCGGGACCACGGCCCAATCGTTAAAGACTGGGTTTCTGGTGGGGGGAACCCCCCGTTTTATGCAATATGCCATCCTGATTGGCGCCCTGATTTCCGGTTTGGTCATCGGGGGAACGCTGCTGCAATTCAACAATGCCGGGACCGTCTATTCGAATAAAATGCTACCTGTGCTTACGCTAACCGATCAGGAGATGACCCTGTTGGTGGACAAGGAGACGCACAAGGAGAAGGACTATCTTATTTTCGACACGAGAAACGACCTGTTAACCCGAACGGCCACTCCGGCCCGCAAGGCCGAGCTTGAAGCGATAGCCAAGGACAAGCCGGGCGCCTATTTGGTGGGAGTTACCACAAAAAAGATCGAAATCCTCAAGGATCCGGGCATCATGGGCGTTTTGGAAAGCCGCGATGATGGCAGCAGGGTCAACCGGGAATTCGCCGCCCCAAAGACTCAGGTCATGGGCATTATCATCAATGGAGTCTTGAAGCGCGATCTCAACTGGAGCATGGTCGCCATGGGCGCGATCATCGCCCTTGTTCTGGATATGTGCGGGGTTTCCGCCTTGGCCTTTGCCGTGGGGATCTATGTGCCTATCGCGGTGAGCGCCCCTATCTTCGCGGGCGGCTTGGTCCGCGCAGGTGTCGATCACTTTGTCACCCGTCGGGCCAGGGCCATTTTAGCCAACGCCCAAACCGAGGAAGAAAAGGCCGCGGCGGAATTGGAAATCCTCAAACAGACGGAGACCAGTCCCGGGGTGCTGTTAGCCTCGGGCTATATCGCCGGCGGTTCCATCGCCGGGGTGGTGCTGGCGTTTTTTGCGTTTAGCGACACTTTGCCCAAGGACTTGGCCCAGTGGCAATATCCGACCTGGACGGCTCCGCATGCGGGCTCCTTGACCAAATTGGCCGAGGAGGCCGCCAAAGAACGACTAACTCCTTTGGCCACGCCCGAGGAACTCAAAGCCGAAATTCAACGCATTGTGGATCTTAATGAAGAAGAAGGGATCCCCGCTAGGCTGATTACCATCCCGGTGGGAACGAAAATCTTTGACCTAAACGGCACGGAAAACGAGGTCAAGGAAGCCACGACTTTGGGTCAACTTGCCCGTACTTTGGCCGGGCGCGAATATCTGGCGGGAAACCTGTACAAGGTGAACACCGACAAGGGGATCAAATTAACCAAGATGGAAACCATCCCTGCCGGAACGACTCTTTTGATGCCCCAACCCGCTTGGCCCGCTCTGGTCGCCTTTGGCGGGTTGGCGCTGTTGTTGTGTTTGGTGGGCTGGGGTTTTCTGATTCCCGGCGGAAAAAACCCAAATTAGCCCACGAGAATAAGGCCGCATCCCCCTTTTTACTTTGGGGGTATGCGCAGGCCCCCCGTGCTAGACGGGGAATCTTTGATGCCACTCCCTGGTCGAACCACCCCGCCAAGCCCCAAAGCTTCGGGGTGCCTGGCCAGTTTGTCCATAAAGACCTCGGCATTGTTTAATATGCGGGCGATGGTGGGGATCTGCTGAACGACTCCCATGAGGATTTGGTCGATGCGGTAATAGACGGTGGGATCGTTTAAGAATTTTTTCAGGGCGCCATCTCCTTCGGCCAACCCCTTGAACAGACCCTTCACTTCGGCGACAAAATCGTTGACGCCAACCACTGTTTCGTCGAGGTCTCGAAGGAGCATCCCCACCCTTGCCCCGGAAATCCCCACCGGACTTACAGCCGCGGTTCCAGCGGGTGGTGTCGGAAGAGAACCGGGTAAAGACCTTGGTGTTCCGGGAATGGGTGGGGGCAGTGTCTGGCCTATGGGCGTATATTGCGATGTTTTAAGGGCGGGAATGCCCCCCTCTAAAGGAACCGTCTGCGTGGTTGGCCGAATGTTGGACGCAATCACCCCTTGCACGCCACCCACCAACGGGTACGCTCCGCCGGGAAATTGCGGTAACGCCCCAATTGCCCGTTGGGCACCGGGCCGGGGGGTCCGACGGTTGGGGTCGGCGGATTCATCGAGTTGACGGGTAAATTGAATGAACCATTTCACGGATTCTTGGATTTCCTGGGAAACATCCAGAAAGTTTTGCGCCATGCCATCAAAGCGATCGCTCGCTTTCTTGGTGTTCTTCAAAATGGCGCCAAACTGTTTCTGGTTGTCATCGTTAAGAAGGTTTCCAATGCGGTTTAGCGTTTCAATGGTGGAGTCGATGGTTTTACTCATTTTGTCGGCGTTTTGTTGCACAAAGCGATCGACCCTTTCGGCGGTGCCCCCGATCTGCCTGGCCGCAGCGCTGATGTCGGCGCCGATCTTGTCTATCTCTTTAAAGGTGCTGGTCGCGGACTTGGCCGTTTCCCGAATGTCGGCCACAGCCTTTTCAAAGTTGACATTTACCTTAGGTAGTAGTTCATTAGCCTGTTTGCCAAGCGTCTCATACTGTTTGAAGGTGGCAAGGGCCCCCTCCTTGATCTCGGGAATCGCCAGCCGAACATCCTTGGCCAAATCCCTGACCTCTTTGAGCGATTCCTGTAAAAGAGGAGAAAGCTTCTCCAATTTTTGCAGCGACTTTCGCATTTCGTCAAGCGCTTCTTGAGTGGTGGGAACCACCGCCGAGGCATTTTGCAGCAACGAGTTTACCGTTGGGGCCCGTTTGCCAAGAACAACGGTCCTGGCTTCGAGTATGGATTTATCCTTGATTTCGGCATCGGGAACGAGATCTATGGTCGCGTCATTGGCCAACAAGCCCGTGGTTAAAGTGGGGATTTCGTGCTTTCGGAGTTTGAAAGGATTGGCTAGGGAGAAATGCACCAAGACCATCCCGGTCTCTTCATCCAAAACGATATCGGCGACCTGACCCACTCGAACGCCCGACCTTCGCACGGGCGTTCCCGAAGAAACACCCGGGGCATCTTCAAATTGCGCGTAATAGGTATCGCTTTTTTCCCAAAACCGGGGCATGGTTCCAAAGAGGATGATCATACATCCCAGCAAAACGGCCCCTCCCATGACAACCAGGCCCAATTGCAACCGCATTGTTTTCATACTCATGGTGACTGCTCCTCAGAGGCGGTAGGGTTCAAAGCTATTGGCTTATCTTCTTCGATACCAGAGTTTTCCACGCCATCGGCGGCGGCATCCTCTCCAAGAACGGAATTTCGCCGGGGCTCTTCCAGCACCATCGAATCCGTTCCGGGTTCGTCCAAGAGGGGCATTTGACCTAAGAGGGGCACTTGGTCTAAGAGGGGTGGCGGCGGTTCCTCATCGAATCGTTCTGGCCCCTCGGTTTCCATGGGTTGGGTCAAGGAATTGCCCTCGAAACGGGTTTGCTCCAATGCGTCCCCTGGCTCCCTAAGGACTTCCACCCTGTTGTCTGTGGGAGCCGTCTGGGCCAGAGGGACAACCTCTGTTTCGATGAGATCGGGTCCAAGAAACTCTTCCCCTAGGTTCCACGGTTCGCTGGCCGAGGGGGACTTTGCCACGGCAACCGACAAGTTGTCCGGTCCGTTTTCCAGAGGCAAGGGACAGGCGTCGATCCTTTGCGCGACAATATCGACCTCTCGAGGGGGTAATAAGAGATCGGCCACCGGGGTAGGGTCGGGTTTGGGGGGAGGTTCCGGCAAAAACTCCTTACCCAGCTCCCAGTCTTGGACAATCGGGCTCGATGCCAACGACAAGGTCAATTGGCCCGGTACTTGATCCAAAGAGGGTGGAGCCACGGTAACCACTTGGGCCTCGACCTTGATCGGTTCGAGGACGATTTCAGGTTTTTCTAGAACAGGGGGGGTTCTG
>SIAL01000232.1 GCA_009691815.1 Gemmataceae bacterium
CCGCATTGAGTGAACCTAATAAAGAGACTCGGTCATTAAGTTGGCTAATGGAAAGGCCAGCTGGCAATTCCACATGGTCCACTTTAAAGCTTTTAAGATTGGGGTTCGATTTGATTTGCCATGGATCATATTTTGGGCCAAGAAAACCGGCATGTTGGCCCGGCCAAACCAAAGGGCCTTCCCCTAAAAATGTGGGTAGGGTTACGCCCGAAGGAATCCCTTCAGGTGGTGGGGCAAGGTAGGCGGTTCCCGCCCCATAACAGGGCCAATCATCCCGGGATAGAGGCTTGTCAAATCGGACACCGGGTTGAAGGGATCCGGTCAGGAGATGGTGGGTAGCTGCAGTATGATTGTTGTCTTTGTGGGCAAAACTTCTAACCAAAGTCATCTTGTTTGCACGGGCAGCCAAAAGGGGCAAATGTTCGCTTAAAAGGACACCTGGAACGGGCGTTTTGGAAACACCAAATTCCCCACGAATTTCCGTAGGTGCCTGGGGTTTTGGATCAAGGGTGTCAATGTGACTGGGCGCCCCGGTTTGGAACACCAATATGACCGATTTTGGTTTTCGGGTGGCGGAGTATGCCTGAACAGGGGAATGTAACCAACCCTCAAGTCCTAAACCCAAAAAACCGGAACAACCCAATTGGAGAATCGAACGACGGGTCGTTTGAACGGTTGGCGCGTGTTTCATGGTAAACCCTCGTAGCGGGAATGATTGAAACCGATAATGAACCTATCGGTCCTTTGGCGGTGGGTTCTTGGTAGTATAGCTTCAAAAGGGTTGCCATGGAAGCCTTAAGGTGTCCCCAAACCTCGTGCAATTTTCAAATTGGAGCAATTTAACCACCATCGCCTTCGAACATGATAAAATTGTTCGAAAGGAACCAAGGGGATTGTAATCATGGCAACCATGAAGGCGGTGGTCAAAAGCAAAGCGGAAATTGGCCTTTGGCTGGAAGATGTTCCCGTTCCCACCATAGGAATCAACGATGTATTGATTGAGATCCTTCGAACAGGCATTTGTGGTACGGACCTTCACATTTACGATTGGGACGCATGGGCCCAAAAAACCATTCCTGTCCCCATGGTGGTTGGGCATGAGTTTGTGGGGCGGATTGTGGAACTTGGGTCCAATGTTCATGATTTTCACTTGGGCGATTTTGTTAGCGGGGAAGGTCATGTGGTTTGTGGTAGGTGCCGCAATTGCCTTGCCGGGAGGCGTCACCTTTGCAAGGACACCAAGGGGGTGGGTGTTAACCGATCCGGGGCTTTTGCGGAATATCTTTCCCTGCCCATGACCAATGTTTGGCACCATGAGGGGGATATTGCTCGGGATGTGCAGTCGATTTTTGATCCGTTAGGAAATGCGGTGCATACCGCTTTGCAATTTCCTGTGTTGGGTGAAGATGTTTTGATTACTGGAGCCGGCCCCATTGGATTAATGGCGGTGAAAGTGGTTAAACATGCCGGGGCCAGAAATGTTGTAATCACCGATGTGAATCCCTATCGACTGGAGTTGGCCAAAAAAATGGGGGCGACCTTGGCGGTGGATGTCAGAAACAGGGATTTGGCATCGGTACAAAAAGAATTAGGGATGAAAGAAGGGTTTGATGTTGGCCTGGAAATGTCTGGAAATCCGATCGCTTTTCGGGATATGCTTGCCAATATGTGCCATGGCGGGAAAATTGCCATGCTTGGCATTCCCAACAAAGAACTGGCGATTGATTGGAACATTGTGATTTTTAACATGCTTACCATCAAAGGAATCTATGGCCGGGAAATGTACGAAACTTGGTACAAAATGAGCGTTCTAGTGGGATCGGGTTTGGATATTTCACCCGTTATCACACATCGTTTTCATTACACTGAATTTGAAAAAGGATTCGAAGCCATGCATTCGGGGCAATCCGGTAAAGTAATCCTCACCTGGAAGGAAGGCTAGTCATGCCAACGGATCGATTTCGGGAACACCTCGGCCATCAGTTGCAAGGGATCAAAGAATCGGGTTTGTTCAAAGGGGAACGGGTATTAAGTACCGCCCAAAAACCACAGGTTTCTGTCAAGGGTGGCAAAGATGTATTGAACCTTTGCGCCAATAACTATCTTGGATTAGCCAACCATCCCAGGGTACGCCTTGCCGCCAAGGAGGCTCTTGATCGGTGGGGCTATGGTATGGCAAGTACCCGCTTTATATGTGGTACCCAGGAGGTCCATAAGGAATTGGAAGGGGCCTTGGCATCGTTTGTTGGCAAAGCCGATACCATTCTTTATTCTTCGTGTTGGGATGCAAATGGGGGCCTGTTTGAAACCATTCTGGGGCCAGAGGATGCGGTGATTTCCGATGAACTAAATCACGCCTCAATCATCGATGGGATACGGCTTTGTAAAGCTCAACGCCTGCGGTACAAAAACAGCTCGATGGAAGACCTTGAAGAAAAACTAAAAGCGACCTCCGCCGCAAGATTTCGATTAATTGCCACAGATGGTGTTTTTTCGATGGATGGAACCATTGCCAATTTACCGGGAATTTGTGCATTGGCGGATAAGTATGATGCCATGGTTATGGTCGACGATTCTCATGCGACTGGATTTTTGGGCAAGCAAGGCCGTGGGAGTCATGAACACCACCATTGCATGGATCGAATCGACATCCTTACCGGGACCTTGGGTAAAGCTTTGGGTGGCGGAACCGGTGGATTTACCTCTGGAAGTGTTGAGCTTGTGCAACTATTAAGGCAAAGATCCAGACCGTATCTTTTTTCGAATTCATTGCCGCCGCCGATCGCCGCGGCAGGGTTGGAATCACTCAAAATGCTTGCGGAGTCGACCCAATTACGGGATACTCTTGAATCGAACACGGCTTATTTTCGAAGCGAAATGTCCACGGCAGGGTTTACCATTGTCTCTGGGGTACACCCGATCGTCCCTGTAATGCTTGGGGACGCGGTGCTGGCAACACGCATGGCGGAAAAACTTTTAGAAAAAGGGCTTTATGTGATCGGGTTTTTCTATCCTGTTGTACCCATTGGCAAGGCTCGCATTCGCACCCAAGTTTCTGCCGCACATTCCATGGATGAATTGAGATTCGCCGTAAATGCCTTTAAGGAAACCAAAACAGAATTTGGGGTTTGAAATGAAGGCAATAAAATTTGGGCATAATGTGTCGACTGCTTTGGGAATTTGTGTCTGGACCATTTTATTGCCTCATTCTCAAGGTAAAGACATTGATTTCGTCCATCAAGTTGCACCCATTTTGAAAGAATATTGTGGCAAGTGTCACATTGGAGAAAAGAAAAAGGGCGGATTGTCGTTTAACACACGCGCCCTGATAGTTGCTGGCGGAGAGTCGGGTAAAGTAATACATCCGGGGAAACCCGATTTGGGTGATTTTTCCAAGCGACTCATTACAGATGAAAAAATGCTAAGGATGCCCCCTGAAGGGCCAAGGGTGCCACCGGAAAAAGTTGAAATCCTCAAGAATTGGATTCGTGAAGGGGCAAAATGGGAAAGCGGATATTCTCTGGGCGGGGCGCATTATGAACCCCCTTTGAAACTACGGAAAATAGCTTTGCCACAGGTTTTAGAGGGAATGCAAAATCCTATCGACCGGCTTCTATTTCAAGGCGGATCTAGTCCTGTTATTAAAACCGCCCCGGATGAAGTATTCCTTAGGCGGGTGTTCTTAGATCTAATCGGTTTATTACCCACCCCCCAAGAACAGAACGAATTTTTGACAAGCACGGATCCTCAAAAGCGAACCAATCTTGTTAAAAGCCTGTTGGCTAGGAATGGGGATTACGCCGAGCATTGGTTGAGTTTTTGGAATGATCTTTTGAGGAACGATTACACGGGTACCGGCTTTATTACAGGTGGGAGGAGGCAAATCACCAAGTGGCTCTATGATGCTTTGGTTTCCAATATGCCTTACGATCAATTTGCTGGGGAGTTGGTGGCTCCACCAACCCCGGAAAGTGCTGGATTTTCGGAAGGTATCCGTTGGCGTGGTGAAGTAAGTGCTGGGCAAACCGTGGAAATCCAATTTGCCCAAAGCGTGGGTCAGGCGTTTTTGGGGATAAACCTCAAATGTGCCAGTTGTCATGACAGTTTTATTGACAGGTGGAAACTCGAAGAAGCCTATGGCATGGCTGCCATTTTTTCGGAAACTCCACTTGAGATTCATAGGTGTGACAAGCCGATTGGGAAAAAGGCAACCGCCTCTTGGCTATTTCCCGAATTGGGAAATGTGGATCCCAAAGCACCCAAAAAAGTGCGATTGGAACAGCTTGCTAAATTGTTGACCCATCCCGAAAATGGCCGCTTTCCAAGAACGATGGTCAATCGGTTTTGGCAACGCCTTATGGGAATGGGGATTGTTCATCCGGTGGATGGAATGCAAAATGAACCATCCCATCCCGACCTTTTGGATTACTTGGCGGGCGATTTGGCGGAACATAAGTATGACCTTAAACGCACCCTATTGTTGATCGCCACAAGTCGGGCTTACCAAGCCGAAATTGTAAGCCATCCTGTTGAAAGTCCTTTGGGGATAAATGGAATTCGAGGACCCCTTGAGAAAAGATTGACCGCGGAACAATTCTTAGATGGAATTTGGCAAATTACCGGGACAGCTCCACAAAAAGGAGATGCTGCAATCAATCGGTGGAATCCAAAGAAAACGACAGGCAATTATGGGGTCGCTAGCAAAGCAAAATGGATTTGGTCCGTTTCGGATAGTTCCCAATCCCCGGCGGGCGAAACGATCGTTTTTCGAAAAGATTGGACGATTAGCCAACCTATTCTCGATGGACATGCGGTAATTACTTGTGACAACAGTTACACACTGTTCATTAACCAAAAAAAGGTTCATTCGGGTGATAATTGGGAAAAACCAGGTGTGGTTTCCCTAAAAAACGAACTGCGTCCCGGAAAAAATGAGATCTTGATCCTAGCCAAAAATGGGGGGTCCGGGCCGAATCTTGCCGGTTTGTGGATGGAAGCCCGGGTGGCCACCCCTAAAGATGGACTGCTTACCTTGGAATCCAATGAAACCTGGCATTGGTCGAAATCCTTGCCTGATAAAACGGGGAAATATCAGATCCCCCTTTCGGATTGGAAAGAGGCTCGGATGGTAAAACAGGCGGCTGTTTGGGATAGTAGACTCGCAGGAGAATTGGCTTCTCTTGTGATTCAGGGAACCAATGGGAATAGAGCAATGCGAGCTTCCCTTGTGAAACGAGACTTTTTTATGGCCAACCTTGGCCGACCGAACCGGGATCAAATTGTTTCTGTTCGGCCAGAAGAATTGAACACCCTTGAAGCGATCGATTTGTCGAATGGCCAAATCCTAGCCACCTTGATTGAACAAGGTGCCAATAGCCTTATTGCCAAGGGCAATCGGTCATCGGTGGATCTGGTTAAGGACCTTTTTCAATTGGCCTTGGTTCGGAAACCAACCGTCGAAGAAATTGACCTTTTGACTGAGGGTTTAGGTGCCAAACCGGATGCCCAAAGCATTCAAGATGTCCTTTGGGCAATCGTCATGCTTCCGGAATATCAATTTATTCGGTAGAATTAATAAGAACTTGCCGAGGCGGAAAAATGAAACAGGATACTTTGGAAAGGCGCAAATTTTTAAAAGCCCTTGCATTGGGAAATGCGGCGGCATGGATGGCGGGAGAGCCAAAACTTTTGGCAGCCAACCCGGAGGGAGTTAAATTATTTCACCCTCCCGCCAAGGCAGATAGCGTTATTATTCTTTGGATGGCGGGAGGCATGGCTGCCCCGGATACTTTCGATC
>SIAL01000233.1 GCA_009691815.1 Gemmataceae bacterium
TCGGGTGTGTGCTGTACTCCGTTAATGTCCACACAAAGAACTTTGCGGCCCTCCCCCGCGTCGCGTTCGGAAATCCGTTGGGGAATAAAACCCAACTCGCCACGAAGCTCTTCTAGGGTGCGGCCCATGAGGCGCTTGACGGAAAAGACTGTGTGGAGAGGATCACTCAGCGAGCGGGCTTTGGCTTCGGAGCCAACCAGGGGCGGCCCTTGTTTGGGAAAGCAGATGACGCTTGGGACGAGGCTGTTGCCATCTGGCCCACGAAGGACAACAGGTTTGCCGTCGATAATTTTGGCGACGAGGCTATTTGTGGTGCCAAGGTCGATGCCGACGATTTCACTCATACAAAAGTCACCTTGTCCGGGAACCGAATGGGCGCTGAGGGATTTGAACCCCCGACCAACACGGTGTAAACATGCCGCTCTACCCCTGAGCTAAGCGCCCCATAAAGAGGGTCCTACCGTGCTAGTAAGAGTCCTCAAGTTCCCGGAGCAGGCCCTGCACCGAGCGAAGCTGGTTGAGCAGGAGCCTAATCTCTTTTATACGGATCAGACGGGCGGAGGCATCCTCTCCCGACAGACTGAATTGTTGCTGGATCTGATTTAACAGGGTCGTTCTTTCGGTTTCCAAACAGACGAGCAATCGGGGGCGTGCGGCGGGATCTTCCGCCTCTTCGCGCCATTCCAACAGTTGCTCGAGAAACGGAAATGGTTGGCTTTTGTCCGCCGAAGCGTCCGGGCCACCCCACAGGGCCAGCAAATGCTCGGCCCGACGCAAAGGATTGGCCAGGACGGCGTAGGCTTCGTTTAACGAGGCGCTATCGTTCAGGGCCTTTTCAAGGGATTCCGGCCCGGATTGAGCGTTATGATCGGGGTGGCAGAGACGGCTTTGGTCGAGATAGTTTTTCTCAAGCAGGGCAACATCCACAGGAAAAGCGGGAACCAAGCCCAGCCTTTCAAACGCCGAAACGATCATTACTTCCTCGAAAAGAGGCTGGCCCAAAAAAACCGAGGCCGGAAACAAGCTGTTTCCGGCGCCGTGTTTTGGTGTGCTGTGCCGGGTTTTTTACCCAGAGCCTGAATCGTTCGCCTACATGGAGAAGCTGGATCCGCAACCGCAAGTGCTTTTGGCGCTGGCGTTTACTATGCTGAAGCCGGTCTTGGCCAGGTCTTCGTCGTGGTAGTCCACCATGGCATCGCCCAAATACATGATACTGCGCTTGTCGACAACGATTTCTACACCGTTTAGGGTGAAGACCTCATCGAGCTTTTCGTTCAAGTTGGGGTCAAGGTCGAGCTTGTGCTGAAAGCCGCTGCAACCGCCGCCTACCACGCTAAGGCGCAGGTAGACTTTGTCGCTGATGCTGTTGTCCTTGATAATTTCTCGGACTTTGCTTGCCGCTCTGTCTGAAACAGTAATCGCCATGAGTCAATCTCCTTTGTGGTCCTAAAATCCATTATACCCCAACCATAAGTGGTTCGGCCACCGCGGCAGAACCCAAATTCTTGGTCTGATAGTCTTTGATGGCCGCTTTGATGGCATCCTCGGCAAGGACCGAACAGTGGACCTTCACCGGGGGGAGGCAAAGCTCCTCGACAATGGCGGTGTTTCGAATGTCCATGGCCTCGTCAAGCGTTTTGCCTTTGAGCCATTCCGTCGCCAAGCTGCTTGAAGCGATGGCGCTACCGCAGCCAAAAGTTTTGAACTTGGCGTCTTCGATAAGGCCGGTCTTTTCATTGATGCGGATCTGAAGCTTCATCACATCGCCGCATTCCGGGGCGCCTACCACACCGGTGCCCACGAGGGGATCCGCCCGGTCAAAGCTTCCCACATTGCGTGGGTTGTAGTAGTGGTCAAGTACTTTATCGCTGTATGCCATGGTTCTCTGTCCTCCAAAAAAACGGTGCTTCAAAACGGGTCGTAGCGACCCCAATGTTTACCTTCCATTGCCTGTGCTTAGTGAGCGGCCCAGGCGACCGTACTCAGGTCAATCCCTTGTTTGTGCATCTCATAAAGCGGGCTCATCTCCCGCAGATGATTGACCGCGGTGATTACTTGGCGAATCACAAAGTCGATCTCGGCTTCGGTGGTGAACCGGCCTAAGCCAAAGCGGATGGAACTGTGGGCCAGCTCGTCGCCTACCCCAATCGCCTGCAAAACATAGCTGGGTTCAAGGCTGGCGCTGGTGCAGGCCGAGCCCGAGCTGACCGCAACATCGCGGATGCCCATCATCATCGCCTCGCCTTCCACAAAGGCAAAGCTCAAGTTCAGGTTTCCCGGAAGGCGGTCGATCGGGTGGCCATTCAGGCCGATATCGCCCAACTCGGCGGTGATCCCATCATAAAGCCTTTTGCGAAGGGTAAGCAGTCTTTGGGTTTCCGATTCGCGTAACTTGCCGGCAAGTTCACAAGCGGCCCCTAATCCAACAATACCGGGTACGGCCAAGGTCCCCGAACGCATACCGCGCTCGTGGCCACCGCCATCCATCAACGCGTCAAGACGCACGCGGGGGTTTTTGCGGCGAACATAGAGCGCGCCCAGTCCCTTGGGGCCATACAATTTGTGGGCGGTGAGGCTCAAAAGGTCGATTCCCATGGCTTCAACATCGACGGGGACCTTGCCCACGGCCTGAACGGCGTCGGTGTGAAACAGGACGCCACGGGCTTTGCAGATCGCTCCGATGGCGGCCAAGGGCTGAAGGGTGCCAATTTCGTTGTTTGCGGCCATCACACTAACAAGGATGGTTTTGTCGGTGATCGCCTCGGCAACCTGTTCGGGACTCACACGGCCAAATTTGTCAACCGGGAGGTAGGTTACTTCAAAACCGTCCCGTTCGAGCCGTTTGCAAGGGTCAAGGACCGCCTTGTGTTCGATGCTGGTGGTGATAATGTGGTTGCCTTTTTTCCGATACATCGAGGCCACGCCTTTGATGGCGAGGTTGTTGCTTTCGGTGGCTCCGCTGGTAAAGATAATTTCCTTGCCCGAGGCGCCAATTAGCCTGCCCACCTGTTCACGGGCGCTTTCCACGGCCTCTTCGGCGACCCAACCAAAAGAGTGATTGCGGCTGGCGGCGTTGCCATAGTTTTCGGTGAAGAAAGGAAGCATCGCCTCGACCACTCGGGGATCACACCGTGTCGTCGAGTTGTTGTCCATGAATATCGGGAGTTTCAAACTTGCGCTCATGACAGAAAACTATCCTTTGGGATTAGGCGATTGCCATCGCCTTTTGGTTGACAGTTGGCGTTTGGGATGCAAAACCAGTTTCAAGATGGGCGTTATGGGCGTTTAGGTGGTTTAGGTGGTTTGGGACAAAACCGATTTGAATGGTGCCATCTTCGTTTGAGCCATCTTCAAAAAGGGCATCCAGAGTGGTGTGCCCCAAAATGTCGCTAATGCGCCGGTGAACCTTACCGATAGCGCTCTTTACGGGGCAAATGCTGATAAGGGAGCAGGGAACCGTATGGTTGCTGGTACACTCTGTGAGGTGAAAGGGATCATCCAAGGCGTCCATCAGTTGGGACAATGTGATGTCGGTGGCCGGCCTACCTAGGACATACCCCCCACGCACTCCCCGGTGGCTTTGGACCAAGCCCGTCGCACACAACCGCTTTAGGATGTTGGCAACAAAGGGCCGACTTAAAGCAAACGATTCGGCAATTTCCCGGGCCGAAGCCCCGCATCCCCGTCGATGCAGGACCGACATAATTAGCATACTATAATCGACCTTTCTGCTAAGGAATGTCATGGGAAACCTCGTTTGCCTAGCGGTTTATCTTGGGGAACTCTCCCAAGTGGGTCCGAAAGAGCACACAACTGGTACTCTTTGTAATTTTATAATAGCACAGCCTTGGTGCTGATTCAAGTGTTCCTTTCGAGAAACCGAAAGAAAAATATTTCCCCCATTCCCTTGCTTGTGGGTTTTTTCTCATTTACAATTACAAAGCAAGTCTCGCTTTCCGATTAAACCGCCGTGGGCCGCCATGAAGTTCCTAAAGCCAAACCTGAACACGATCCGGGGAATTGTCCTCGGTTTTGTGGTGTTGGTGTTTGCGCAATCAGGGGCTTGGGCCGGATGCGGAGATTATGTGGTTTTGGGAGGCAAGGCGGCCCTGTCCGAACAGGCACTCCAACACTTGGCCCTAAAACACTTGGAGGTTCCCGGCCTACCCGTCAAAGCCCCTTGTTCGGGTCCTACATGTCGAAAACAATCCCCCATGGCTCCGGCAATTCCCTTGGAAGTGGCCAAACGCGTAGTCGATCAACCGCTTTGGTTGGCTTTGCTTGGGACTGCCGAATTGCCCCCCATGGGTTCGTACACTTTTGGGTTTGAATCCGCTTCTCTTTCCTGTGGCTATCGTTTGGATGTGTTTCACCCTCCGCGTGTGTAATCGTATCGGCCAAAGTCGGGGTCAACACGGCCCTGCCATGGTCGATTCCTTGACTGAGTCGCCCGTGGTCTCCAAGGCTTCTGTGCTTTTGTGCATGGACACTTGGTAACCGATCCGGGTCTGGTCCCCAAACCTCAGATGCCTGCCTGCATCTTTTCCTTGCTTTCCCAAACACATTGCCAATTCCCACACAAGAGATCTGTCATGAAATCTATCTCTCGGCCTCGTCACGCTTTTACTCTGATCGAGCTTCTCGTTGTCATTGCTATCATTGCCGTTCTCATTGGACTGTTGCTTCCGGCGGTACAAAAGGTTCGCGAAGCGGCCAACCGGATGCAGTGTCAAAACAACCTAAAGCAGCTCGGTTTGGCGCTTCATTCGTTTCACGATGCCAACGGGGCCTTCCCCCGTGGCCGCACCATCCCCAATGTGCAATCGTTTTCCGCCCAGTCTCGCTTGCTCCCCTACCTCGAACAGGAAAATGCTTCAAAGTTTGTCAATTATTCGGTCAATTACAACGATCCTTCCAATCTTGCGGCAACGGGAATCGTCATCAAGTCGTTTATTTGTCCCTCCGATTCGACCTCGGCCGTACCTGTCGGCAATGCACCCCTGAGCTACCGGGTCAACGAGGGAACGACGGTGGCCATGTGGCAGGGGATTAGCGATGCGAATGGCGTGAACAAGAATTTGCCCCCCGACAATGGGCCCTTCTTTTGCAACAACCCCTATCGATTTGCCGACATTTTGGACGGCACCAGCAACACAGCCGGCTTTAGCGAACACCTGATTGGTGACTTCAGCCAAACCCGGGTAAGTCCAAGGTCTGATACCTTTCGTCCGGGAACCTATCCCGCCACGGCGGACGAGGCCGTGGCCCAGTGCGCCGCCGCCAACATCTCCGACCTTGCCCTCCAGGGGAATTCCAATGTGGGCGCACCATGGATCTACGGGTTCCACTCAACCTCGAGTTATTGGCACTCGGGTCTTCCCAACAGTCGCTCCTGCATGTTTCCCCCCAGTCGCATCATGACCACGGCCGGCAGCAACCACACGGGTGGGGTCAATGTCTGCATGTTGGATGGTTCCGTCAAGTTCTTCACCAGCGCCGTAAGCATCGCAACTTGGCGGGCGATTGGCACCCGAAACTTGGGCGAGGTTCTCGGACCTGATTTCTAAAGAAACAAACATTGAACCACCTAACCCATCTCTTAAGGAGTCGATTGAATGAATCCGTTGCTGTTACTCGTTTTGCTTCAAAATCCGGCTCCACCCAATGCTGCTCCCAAGCCCGTGGGCCAAACACGGGTTCAGGAAAAGGTGCTTCTCGAGGCCTATAAAAAGGCCACGCCGAGACTGCCCATGCCCCCCGAGGTGGAGGGCACCCCTTCCCGGGTCAACAATGG
>SIAL01000003.1 GCA_009691815.1 Gemmataceae bacterium
AAAATACAGCGAACGATTCCTTTTTGAGGCAAAGTAGTAAAAAAGGCCGGGATTTGAGCATACTCCTTCATCCACCTCGGGAACCCAAGGACGATTTCATTATGAAAATGGAAACAAACCCCCCAATTATCGGCCCCAAAGAAATAAGGTTTAAACCCGAGGCAAGCCTCGATTTTACCAGAGAAGACCATCGAAACGAAATGAGTGAAACTTTGGTTTGGGTTCGTAACCGGTTAGGCAAATCTTGGCCGGCCAAAATCGATGGCAAAGAAGTTTGGACAGCTTCGGAACTCGTATCGCTTAACCCTTCTCAAAAAACCGAGGTTGTCGGTAAAGTTGCCTGTTGTGGAATCAAGGAAGCCACCCTTGCCGTTGAAACATGTACTGCTTTTCAAAACAAATGGGGATCTACTCCTGTTTCTAAACGAACCGAAGCTTTGCGCAAAGCGGCAAAAATCATCCTAGCTCGGCGGCATGAACTTTGTGCGTGGATTGTTTTCGAAGTGGGAAAATCGTGGCGTGAAGCCGATGCCGATGTGATTGAATCGATCGATTTTTGTCGCTATTATGGTCAACAAATGGACGAACTTGCTACTCCGTTGGTAAGGGACATTCCGGGCGAGGTTAATCAAACCATCCGAATGGCGAAAGGTCTAAGTATCATCATTGCTCCGTGGAATTTCCCGTTGGCAATCCTTTGCGGCATGACCGCGGCAAGTCTTGCAGCGGGGTGTACCACAATCATGAAACCAGCCGAGCAATCCAGTGTGATTGCGGCCATTCTCCATGGTATATTTTTGGAAGCGGGCATCCCACCCGAGGCTTTGGCGTTTGTTCCGGGCAAGGGGGAGGAAATCGGCCCTTTTTTGGTTTCCCATCCGGAGGTCGCCATCATCGCTTTCACAGGTTCCCTAGGCGTAGGCGCCAAGATTTATGAACAGGCATCAAAACTTTATCCGGGGCAAATACATTTCAAACGCGTTTTGGCAGAGATGGGTGGAAAAAACGCCATCATTGTTGATGATGATGCTGATTTAGACGAAGCCATTCGGGGTATTTTGGCAAGTGCGTTTGGATTCCAAGGGCAAAAATGTTCCGCATGTTCACGGGTGATTGTTCCCCATTCCATTCATGATTCCTTTGTAAACAGACTAATCGAAGCTGCCAAAACCCTAACCATTGGGCCCTCGGATAATCCGACCTTTGCCCTTGGACCCGTGATAGATCAAGAAGCATTTGATCGGATTGAAGAGACCATTCGAAAAGGAACCAACCTTGGGGGGAGTGTTCTTGCCGGGGCGGTGGAGAGCCATTTACACAACGGTTATTTTATCCGTCCGGCGATTTTCACCGGCCTTGGGGAAGCGCATCCAATCTTAACCGAGGAGGTTTTTGGACCTGTTTTGGCGGTGCAGGCATGGAAGAATTTCCCAGAGGCAATTCAACTGGCAAACAATACCCCTTTTGCTCTCACGGCGGGGTTATATTCTCGGAGTCCTGCACGAATTACCCTAACCAAAAATTGCCTGAAGGCCGGTAACATATACATCAATCGAAAAATCACCGGGGCCACCGTAGACCGACAGCCCTTTGGCGGTTTCGGTTTTTCCGGCATGGGAGCAAAAGCGGGCGGACCGGACTATTTACTTCAATTTTTGATTGCCAAGACAACCACAGAAAACACCATGCGCCGAGGCTTTAGTCCAGAAACGGTTGGGGCCTAAGCACTCCCCAATCCTGCACCATTCCGCCCGGTCCGGCGCCTAATGTTATAAACGCCTTATTTGTCTTCGATTTGGGCCAAGGCGGCAAAGGGTGTGCCTTCTACATATTCGAGGAAAGCTCCTCCACCAGTGGAAACATGGGACATTTTTTCGTCTAGGCCAAACGCCTCCACGGCTTCGGCCGTTTCTCCACCACCCACTACGGTGATTGCCTGGGATTTGGTCATCGCCATGGCAATCCTTCGGGTTCCCTGACTGTAGGGTTCATCTTCAAATTTGCCCATTGGGCCATTCCATACTACGGTCTTTGCGGAAGCTATGATGGCTTCGTACTTGGAAATGGTTTTGGGACCAATGTCAATTCCGATCCAGCCTTCTGGAATATCTCCCTCGACAACTTTTGCGGTTTGAGGGGCATCCAAAGCGGAAACAATGAGGTGATCTACCGGAAGTTCAATTTTTCCTTTTCCCAAGGAAAGGATTTCCGATGCCACATCGAGTTTATCCGATTCACAACGGGAGGCACCGATACCAATCCCTTGGGCTTTAAGGAATGTGTAGGTCATGGCACCACCGACCATAATTTTGTCCACTTGGTTTAGCAGGGCTTTAATGAAGCCGATCTTGTCGGACACCTTGCCACCACCCAAAAGGGCCACAAAGGGCCGTCCTGGGCGGGAAAGTAGGGTGTTAAGAATTTCCAATTCCTTGGCCACCAGAGTTCCCACCACTCGTGGCTTACCTTGCATGGCTTCCGGCAGGGCAACCATCGATGCATCCTTGCGGTGGCAAGTCCCAAAGGCATCGTTTACATAAATGTCACCCAAGGCGGCAATCTTGGTTGCATAAAGGGGACAACTCCCCTGCTCTCCTTTGTGAAAGCGGAGGTTTTCCAACAAAAGTACTTCACCTGATTTTAGATTGGCCGCAAGTTTGGTGGCGTCGTCTCCGGCAGAATCATTGGCTTTCTGAACCGGTTTACCAAGTAATTCGCCAAGTCTTTTGGCAATCTTGTCCATGGTGAAAGGACGATCTTGTTGTGGATCTCCTTTGGGTCGGCCAAAGTGGCTCATGGCAATTACCGCCGCCCCACTATCCAAAAGTTTTTGAATGGTGGACAATGCTCCCCTTATGCGGCGATCATTGCTGATTTCGCCTTGGGAGGTATGGGGAACATTGAAATCAACCCGTACAAGAACCTTGCTCCCCTTAAGGTTGGCGGGGAGGTCGGCTAGGGTTTTTTTGGCCATGGGAAATTGCGCCTAATGGGGGTTGGATTAAAGACCCTTGGAAAGGATGTGTTTAAGGAGATCGCCCACGCGACAGGAATAGCCCCATTCGTTGTCGTACCAGCTTACCAATTTAAAGAACTTGCTGTTGAGCTCCATTCCGCTGCCTTCATCAAAAATCGAAGAGGCAGGACAATGGATGAAATCGCTGGAGACCACTTCATCCGCTGTTGTTTCTAAAAAGCCCATGAGGTAAGTTTGGCTGGCGCGGCGCATGGCCTCGACGATTTCCTTGTAACTGGTTTCTTTCACGGTTTTAACAGTTAAATCGACCACGGAAACGGTTGGGGTCGGTACCCGAAAGGCCATACCACTGAGTTTGCCTTTGACCTCGGGGATAACTAGGCCAACTGCCCTCGCGGCTCCTGTTGCGCTTGGAATCAGGTTGGTGGCGGCACTACGGCCCCCCTTCCAATCTTTTCGGCTTGGACCATCCACCGTTTTTTGGGTGGCGGTATAGGAGTGAACGGTGGTCATGAGCCCTTCTTCAATACCAAATCCCTCCTTGAGAAGGACATGAACCAAAGGTGCCAAGCAGTTGGTTGTGCAACTGGCGTTGGAAATGATATGGTGTTTGCCGGCATCATATTTGTCATGGTTTACACCCATTACAACCGTGATGTCTTCATTCTTGGCAGGAGCCGAAATAATGACTTTTTTGGCCCCGGCAACGATATGCCCGTAAGCGGATTGGTTTACTAGACTGGGATCTCGGGAACCCTCGGTAAAGAGGCCCGTGGATTCGATCACTAAATCCACACCCATTGCCTTCCAAGGCAGATCCTTGGGCGACCTTGCACTTACCACCTGAATGTCTTTGCCGTTAACCACAAGGACATCGTCATCGGCTTTGTCAGGGGAGGACTTTTTTGAAGTTACGGTCCCGTTGAAGCGACCTTGAACCGAATCATACTTGACAAGATAGGCCAAATTGTCGGCGGGAACAATGTCCCCCACAGCAACAACCTCGACCTCATTTCCCACAAGTCCTTTTTCCACCAAAGCTCGGAAAACCAATCGTCCAATTCGACCAAAACCGTTAATTGCCACCTTCACCGGCATTAGCATCGCTCCATGGAAAAAAATGTTCCGGAAATGTTCCTTGCGCCCGCTTGGACAGAATCCGTTTCATCTCTAACACTTTAGGAATACAGAGTCACCCGGCGAACTTTTCCGCCGGATCCATCCCTTTAGGAAACCCAAATTGGGTTAGGTTCATTATGCGCAAGATTGTTCGTGTAGCATTATCAGGGGCAGCTGGGCAAGTTAGCTATGCCATGATACCCCGACTTGCTTCTGGCGAGGTATTCGGTCCAAACACCGATGTTATCCTCCATATGCTCGAAATTACCCCAGCCCTCCCAACTCTTGCGGGGGTGGCCATGGAATTGGAAGACTGCTCGTTTAATAACCTCAAGGGTGTGGTCATTTCCGATGATCCCATGAAAGCATTTGATGGGGTAAACTGGGCTATTTTGGTAGGCTCGTTCCCTCGCAAACAGGGTATGGAACGAAAAGAACTTTTGAGCATCAATGGTAAGATTTTTGTAGGACAGGGAAAAGCCTTGGCGGCGAGGGCGGCATCCGATGTGCGGATCCTTGTTGTCGGAAACCCTTGTAACACCAATTGTTATACTGCCTACAACAATGGCAAAGACATCCCTCAGGAACGGTGGACCGCTCTTACCCGGCTGGACCATAACCGAGCCAGAACCGCTTTGGGTTTAAAGGCAGGGTTATCCGCGGAGGATGTTTCCAATATGACCATTTGGGGTAATCACTCCAATACCCAGTTTCCGGACTTTAATAATGCCAAAATTCAAGGAAAACCAACCTCCCAGTTTATTACAGATCGGACATGGTTGGAGGAAACCTTTGTTCCAATGATTCAAACCCGAGGGGCTGCCGTAATTAAAGCCCGAGGATCCAGTTCCGCCTTTTCCGCCGCCAATGGTGCTCTGGACCATGTCAAGGGCCTACTCAATCCCACGGCTCCAGGAGATTGGGTAAGTATGGCAACCATTTCCAAAGGGGAATATGGAGTTCCAAAAGGATTGGTGTTTGGATTCCCTTGTACGACCGATGGCCAGGGGAACTATCAAGTGGTTGAGGGGTTGTCCCACGACTCCTTTGGCAAGGCCAAAATGGAGGCAACATTGAACGAATTGCTAGAGGAAAAAGAAGCAGTTGCGGATTTGATCGTCTAAAGCACTTTGCCACAAAAATAAGATTACTACCAAAGGTCCTGAAGGAATTCAGGACCTTTTCTATTCATCAATACGGGATTCTCGATATTCAGAGATTAAGCGGTAAACATTACTTTCATTATCCCCATGTTTAATGGTCCGATCCATTTTAGACACTATCAACTTGGGTGGCATTCCGGCTTGATCCAACACAATTTCCGTTTTAGGGAAATACTGAAGCAGTCCAATTTTCGCATCCGAGGCTTGGGGTTCCTTGGTCCAAGCCCCCTCGGTTTTTATGGTCCTTGTCGTTGAAGTCGCCGCAATACACTCCGATTTGACTAGGGCTTGCCAACCATTGCTTTCACTAGGGGCAACCGTGGGATCGGCCGCAATCGTTACCGGGCGTTCCCATTTTGTGCCAAGAATTATTGGACCTTTGCCAAAAATCAAAGCCATGGGGGGATCGGTATCAAATCGTTTTGGGGAACCAAATCGGTTTTCTCGGACCTCATTCACCTTCCCGGTTTTATCCACGATTAACAGCGCGACAGGATCGCCAACAAATTTTGACATCTGATCACGAAGCTGTGGAGTGGAGGATTCCGGTTTGGCGGAATCAAAGGTGAACAATTCCCCGTCCGGTTTCTTGGTTACCGATCGTAATGCCAACAATTTAAGCTGAATTTGCGCGGTTCCATCCGGATCAACCGCTAGGACTTTCCATTCTTTTAATAGGTTCAATTCCGTTTTTACTTCGGAGGTGGTTGCGCCCTGTTTGTCGGAAGCGGTGGTTTTATGTTCCACTTGGTACCGAAAGGTTTGACCTTTCTGCCAAGCAAAATTGCCAAATGATTCCTGAGCCTTAAGAGCACCATTCGATGTTCCCTGTTGAACACAGAAGGTTGCCAGAAAAAGCAATACCGCATGGATCGGCTTCATAGCCCATTTGCCCTATTAAGTTGATTTTTTAGGAATGGCAAGTTGTTGGTAGGTTATGAAACTTGGCCAACTCGTCGCTTAGGGCGCCTTGGAATGTTCAAATAACCCTTTTCGATCGACCGATAAAGCCGATTGCGAATCCTTAAGAAACAAGCCGCAAGGCAATTGGTTGTGCGCTCTACCAAAACCGCCAATTCTGGCAATGATTTGCCGTGATAATAGCGTTGTTCAAAGAGCCATCGTTGCCTTATGGTCAATTTTTGCAAAGCGGGATCAAGAAACTCAATAGGGTCAAGAAGATAATTTTCCTTTGGGTGTACGCCTTCAGAAATTGAGGCTTTGTTCATGAACCAAGCTCGTTCTTTGGCTCTTTTTCTTCGAAAACATTGGATTTGGCGGGTTGCAAACCCTAATGCCCAAGGGAGGAAGCACCGATTGTAATCAAAAAGGTTTTTATTTTTCAATAGAGCCAAATTGATCTCCTGAACCATTTCAGCAGCATCGTCCCGGTTGGCAATCCGATGTTGGACGAAACGATGGAGGGGCCCCTGAATCGTTCGTAATCTTGTTTCAAAATCTTCGTTTGGGTTGAAAGTCCTTTCCACCTTAGTTGTTTCTTTTAACATGGTATTTCTCCTGGGTGAAATTTGCCCACGAATGGCCAACCGCCTTTGAAATGAAAGATTAGCGTTGAATCGATCTCGAGTGGGTCTGATGAATATTCAAACGAACCCAAGTCCATTTTTGTTCGATGTAATGGAAAAAAAATATCAAACTACCGATAACGACACCGGGGGCTGAGTCATTTGTCAAAACGAAATTTGTGGTCATCCTCACTTCTTCTGGGTAGGTAGATCCCGGAGTCTTGGCCCTTGACCTTAGGTAAAAATGCACTTTGGAATGGACCTTGCGGCCAAAAATACAGTACAATGACTCCGCATACCTTGAGCCAGAGAATTCATCCAGATTCCCGATCATCCTGAAGGGTTTGTTGATCCTTTCAGTTGCGGACCGGGAAAAACAACGGGCCTTCCCTCCAAGGCCAAATTCCTAAAGGAAATCTCTCATGCCGATCCATGATTTTTCGCGAAGGACCTTTCTTAGAGGTGTTGGGGTTAGCGTGGCCTTGCCATGGATGGAATCCATGTGCGTTTGGGGTGATGGGGAGCAATCCCAGGCCAAGGCTGGTTCGAAGGCTCCCATTCGATTTGCCGCTTTGTTTTCAGGCAATGGATTTCACAGCAGGGAATGGTGGGCCCGCGGTACGGGCAAATCCATGGAATTAGGCAAAGTATTGGCCCCGCTTGAGCCACACAAAGAAAAATTGACCTTCATCCGAGGCCTTTACAACGATCAAGCCTTAAAGGGAAACATCCATAGCTCACAAACAGGAAACCTTTTAAGCGGGGCTCCTTTAGCTTCGGGTGGTGACATTCGTTCTGGAACCAGTATTGACCAGTTTCTGGCACAAAAATTGGGAAAATCCACAAAAGTTCCAAGCTTGGTTCTGGGATGTGAAGCGGCCAATCCCTCGGTTCACAAAAATTACTCAATGCTTTACAGTTCGCACATTTCTTGGAGTTCCCCTACCGCGCCAACCCCGCTAGAACTATACCCCGCTTTAGCCTTTGATTCCCTTTTCAAGGATGAAGTGAACAAGGGGGACAAAAGTGTTTTGGATGCCGTGTTGGCGGATGCCACCGATTTTCGTCGCAAGGTAAGCAATTCCGACCAACGGAAATTGGATGAATATCTGGATTCTGTCCGAGAAGTGGAAAAGCGAATCGAAGGAGCTGGAAAATTAGGAGAAATCCAAGGCTGGCGGCCAACTTTGGCAAAACCCAATATTGCTCGACCCGCGGACGGTATTCCACAAAACATTGCGGATCATATGCGACTCATGTGTGATATTCTGGTGCTTGGTTTTCAAACCGATACTACCAGATTTGCCACACTTAAACTCAACAATGACCACTCCTCACTGCGATTTCCCCATTTAGGGGTAGATTACATGATTCACCACCTCCTTTCGCACTCGGATTCGGCTGATTGGCTCAAAGTAAACCAATTCTTTTTGCAACAGGTTGGCTACCTGGCCACTAAGTTGGCCGCCATTCAAGAAGGTGAACGAACCGCTTTGGACAATTCGGTTATTCTCTTTTGTTCCAGTATGTTAACGGGCAACCACGAAGCCAACCAACTACCCGTCATTTTGGTAGGTGGAGCGGGTGGCAAGCTCAAAGGCGGAAGATCCCTGGATTACTTAGGTAAACCCGATCGCAAAATGTGTAGCTTATACCTTTCGCTAATGGATAAATATGGTGTCAAAGCCTCTGAGTTTGGGGATTCAAAAACCCGCCTCGACGAAATTTAATGGGGGCGTGCCCCTCTAAAGGGTTGCACAAAGAACCGAGCTGGAATTGCTAATTTCACCACCCACCTTTTCTGGTGGATGGCCTATAGGGGTTGTCCAATACGATGAGTCGGGATAGGCCTCCCGGGACGAAAACAATGCAGGGAGGTCACCATGGCTTTTGCTCCAAATGAGGTGGCCGTGGACTCTATTTGATCCCGGACACAGTGTTCCAATACGACAGGATCGGTGCCAACCCGGGCATTGATTACAACATTTGCAAAGGGAATAATGACTCCGGAAGGCAAAGAAAGCTCTGGACCCGTTTCATTACTTACCAAATTGGCAACGGCATAGAACCCTTCATAAAGGCCTATCGTTTTGAGATGGGCTGCTTCCGCCCCTTGGGCTATGAATTTGACATTCAAACCTTGTATTAAGTGGAGCAAAAATGAATCCAATAAAAACGGTTTAACGGCACTCACTTCCACTTGGCAATTTAGCCAACCAAGCTCCGCTTCACCTTCCGCGTAGATATCGTAATCCAGTTCCATGGTGGATTGGCGATAGGCCCGGCCCCGATCCTGAACTGGTAGGGAATATAGTGAATGAAGCGCATCAAAACCCAATCCCGTTTTTGCGGAAATTTTTAAGATTTGCTTGCCAGGAAATTGTTGTCGAAGAAGGTTTTCCAATTGGGAAACCTCGGTTGGCTCCAATTCATCAATACGGTTAAGTAAAATAAAGTCAGCTTCTTCAATTTGCTTTTTGAATATGTATTCCGCTTTAGGAGTGAATCCCCCGCCTGATTTGCCTTCCAAGATCTTTTTGCCATGAGAGGGCTTAAGGATTACCCCATAGGGGGAAATATCCAAAGGTATTCCATAAACCTGTTCCAATGGCCTCAACACGGTTGCTACCAGATCGGTGCAGCTTCCAACCGGTTCAGCCAAAAAAATTTCCGGTAAATTATCAGAGGACAACGATTCCATAGCTTGGGTCAGTTGATTGAAATTGCAGCAAAAACAGGCCCCAGCTACTTCTCCCACGGCAAATCCTTGGGATCGTAAGGAATGGGTATCAACTAGATCCGCCGCTTGATCATTGGTAACAATTGCAACCCGTTTGCCCTGCTTGATGAATTCTTTTGCCAATCTGCTAACCGTGGTGGTCTTCCCGGCTCCAAGGAATCCACCGATCATTATGTATTGTGGTCTCATACCTAGGCCCCTTTGGCTAGCGAAGTCGAGCGAAAATGCATCATTCGTTAGGATAGAGAAATGTAAGCGGTTGTACAACTGGTAAATTAATTAACAAAATAATATGATAAAATATGATCATTTTTTATTGGTAGGATTTGTAATTTCAAGTTCGGGAACAGATTGAATCCAAAAATTGACTCGATCAGGTCCATTTATAGATTTTGCCAAAATCCTTCGTTTGGGAACAGATGATCCCTTAATACGGGCGCTCAATTGAAAGGCTCCGGGGGATGCACCGGGAGTGGCGGAAAATTTCAACGAAATCGTTTGACCATCGGTTTTTGGATTTGATTCTTGAGTGAAAATGAATCCTTTTGGCAATCCTTCGGCTGTAATTTCAATAGGCTCCTTAAAACCGTTTTTCTTTGTTAAATTGACAATAAGTTCAATTGGTTTTTTGCCAGAAATTAAAATTGAATCAACTGTTGAGAGTATATCAAAATTAGGTTTATTTTCAGTTATTTCCAAAAGGCATATGTGACGAAGTGAACTATGATCAAATAAATCTGAAATTTCCAGAGTGTATATTTCATCATTTACTGAATTTAATGTGCCGACTGTATCTTGATGGAGGTCTTGTGGTTCGAAAACATGAACTACATTTCCTTGGGCATTTCGTATTCGAATCACAGGATTCATTAGCAATCCTAATGATTGGCTTTTTGCTTTAATATCAATTCCTTTGCCTTTGCCTAACTTTATTAACAATGAATGAGGTGTTTTTGTGGAAGGAGAATCGAGTGAAATGGTTGACGGGATTGGTAAAGGGATTTTGCTTTTAGGATCTAACACGAGGGAGTCCCCTTCACAACGAATTGCGGAAACGCTATTTGCCCAGGTGGGGTGGGACAAGGTATCTGTCGCATTTGAACTCGCTTCAAGTTTTGCGGTGTTGCATTTTTGGGTTAAATTCCAACCTCGAATGGGGACTAATCCGGATTTCAAAGCCGGAAAGGTCAATGGGAAAGGCACCAACGCAAACGGGCCATTTGTGATTGTTAGCCGATAAATATAGCCGCTATCCCCGGCAAAGCGAATGGTGGAATTGGGTTCAGAAGGAAAAGCAAAAAGTCTAATGATGTAGTTGCCGTCCTTAGGCACCTTAAAAACCAATTCAGGATCTAGTCTATTCTCATCATGGTCTTGTCCTAGCACAAACCCTTCGGGTGAAACTACCTGCAAAACTGCATCCATAGGGGAATTGAAAATTTGGTTTGCACAAAGGGAGGCAACCAAAGTTTCCCCTTTTCTTAGGGAATAGGAAAAACAATCGATATCGCCTGATTTTGACAACCTTCCGCTTATGATGGAGGGAGATTCGAGTTTCTGTGCGGTTTTCGATTTGTCATTGGATTCTGATTCCAAAACTTCATTGAGGTTTCCCACAAAAAGAGGCTTTGCTTCACTAAATCCTTTGGGATCGTAACCGCGGATCCAAATCTGTTCAGGTTGAACCAAGGGTGGAACATCGACAGAGATGAGCCCCTTGGTGTTTAAGGCGGTAACCTTGATATTGGGATTGCTACACCAAAATGCGATTGGCCATATATCAAATTTACCCGTTAGGTTAATATCGGCCTTGGTACCAATTTTGACACCGGTTGGGAACATGGCTGTGATTGCGGGGGCACTTTGACAAAATCCACCGGTAAAAGCAAAAAAAGTTAAGGTAAGGATGGATTTAATACAATTGGGCATCATCCCATTAACTCACGAATGGGTGTTGGGTCGCTAACTATATGGGCTGGGCGACCATTGGATGAAAATAATACCTTATCGGGATTGATACCCATCTTGCTGTAAATCGTAGAAGCGAAATTTTCGGGTGAAAGGACTCGTTCCACCGCGGCAAACCCTTTTTTGTCGGTCGCACCAATGATTTGACCTCCAGGAGTATTTCCGCCCGCAAACAGTACGGACATAGCGTTGGCCCAGTGATCTCGGCCTGCATCTTTGTTAATTTGCGGGGTACGGCCAAATTCTCCCAAGGCGATTACCATGGTGGATTCTAGCATTCCCCTTTGATCCAAGTCGTTGATGAGTGTTGCCACGGTTTGGTCCCATTTGGGAAGTTTGGTTCCTAATGTTTCAAAGAGTTTGGTATGGTGGTCCCAACCCCCGTCATAAATGGTGACAAAGGGGACCCCGGCTTCGACTAATCTCCTTGCAAGGAGTGCCCGGTTACCAAATGAACCACGATACAATTCCCTAACCGCCATAGGTTCAAGAGATAGGTCAAATGCCGCCTGGGCTGCTTTAGAAGCCATTAAGTCGGTGGCTTGTTTATAATGATCATCAAAAGCCAAAGCGGGGTCCCCCGCGGCTTTATTCAATATCCGTTGAAAGTTATCCACATCCTTGCGGATGGTTCCCCGTTCGGTGAACCTTCCCGAAGTGAGGCCTTGGGGCAATGCCACATCCCTTATTCGAAATCCTGGATTGCTTGGATCACCATCCACCACAAAGGGGGCATATTTGTCCCCCAGAAAATTGGGCCCCCCGGAACGCGCCATGGATGGCATAGTGAAATATGGGGGCAATCCTTTCGGAGCCCCTTTTTCATGGGCGACAACTGAACCTAAGCTTGGATGAAAACTGACAAAGGCTCCGCAACCCACGGGGATTCGAGGAGGGGCACCTGTCATCATGTAATGATTACCCGCACCGTGGTTGCCTTGGTCATGGCGAATGGACCGAATTACCGTTAACTTGGAAAAAGAAGCCGCTAATTGTTTCATGTGTTCCGAGAAATAGATGCCCGGAACCGTGGTAGGAGCCGTTTTGAATTCTCCCCGATATTCCGAAGGGGCATTTGGTTTGGGATCAAAGGTTTCGTAATGGGTTGGCCCACCATCCATCCAAATAAGGATGCACGCTTTTGCCTGAACGGGAAGGGGGGAATCAACTCGGGCTTTGAGCGATGTTGCCAATCCACCCCCCAGCAAGGTGGAAAGACCAAGTTGCAAGTAATCCCGTCGATTGGGCCCGGAACATTTTTTGGATCTTTGCATGGGGAATTCCTCTTAAAGTCATTTTGTTGTAAATTCAGTCCTTGAAAACAAATTCTGGAGAATTCAAAAGGGCCCAAAGGAGATCTTCAACAGATTCTCTCCTTTTTGTTTTACTTTTGACAAGGCGGCTTTCTTCCCGAAGCAATTCTGTTTTGTCTGGAAGCCGACTAAAACAGTGCAGGTAGAGTTCAGTAACAATTTCCGCATTGGTTTTGTTTCCTTTTATCAATTGGGCAACCCTGCCATCTTCCGCCGTGATTTTTCGCTGAATTTCCGGGCTATTCATAAGGTGGAGTGCCTGGACCACACTTGTCTCGGTCATTCTTTCACAGGGGGGATCTTGATTGGGATCCGGACGGCCAAAACTATCCAAAAAAAGCGAATTAAAACGAAATGTCCATGCTTCGACCGCTCTGGACCCGGGGGGCATGGCATCAAACGCCTCGGGAATCCCTGTTACATCACAAACCGCATCAAGAAGAACCTCAGCTCGGAGCCGTTGCCGGTAATGGCGGGAATAATTACGCCCATCCGACGAATTGGTATCATTGGGGATGGAAGAAAGCGCATAAGCATGGCTGGTAGCTATGAGTCGGATAAGTTTCTTCAGGTCATAGCCACTTTTGCGAAAATCAACCGCAAGAGTCTCCAATAGTGGTCCATTAGATGGAGGGTTGGTGGCGCGCAGGTCATCCACCGGTTCCACAATCCCCCTGCCCATAAGGTCCATCCACACCCGGTTAACAATAACACGAGCGAAAAAGGGATTGTCTGGGGAGGTTATCCATTGAGCCAAAGATTCCCGTGGGTCGGATTTTTCTGAAATATTTTCTGCTTTGCCAAACAAGGGCTTGGGACTCATTTCTTTGCCATGAAGGGGATGTTTAACACTTCCGCTTTTGGCGGTAAACAGCGTTTCTTCCCCACCTGAAATAGGAGCCGAAATACCTTGACCGCGATGACCTAGCCGGGCAAAATACGCGGCAAAAGAATAGAAGTCATCTTGGCTCCAAACCTCAAAGGGATGGTGATGACATTTGGCACAATCTAAACGAATTCCAAGGAAAAGCTGACTCACCATGGTGGTCGCCTCTTCCGGTTCTCTTCGGTCACGAAATAAAACCGTGGCTCCGTCCCGGAAACTGCTCCCCTTGGCCGTTAGCAGTTCACGGACAAATTGATCATAAGGTTTGTTTTGTCGAAAACTTTCGCGAATCCAACCATCAAAATTGAATACAGCTTTGATTCCAACCCTATACGGATTAGGCCTCAAAAGGTCGGTCCATTTATTTGCCCAAAAATCGGCGTATTCAGGTCGGATCAAAAGCGCGTCAATTAAGCGAACCCGCTTATCGGAAGACTTGTCCTCTAAAAAGGTGCGTGTTTCCACGGGGGATGGCAACTTACCAATAATGTCCAAATATACCCTTCGAAGAAAAGTAGGATCACTGGAAAGGGCGGATGGAGCCAAGTTGAGTTGCTTCAATTTTGCCCAAATAGGAGTATCGAGTGGATTGGATCGAGGAAGGGAATCATAAACGGAAGGATTAATGGAAACTGGGTTGGGAATAAGACAATGACAAACAGCAAATCGTTCTTGAAAACGAGCCATTATCGCCGCTTCACCCGGCAGAAGGCCCGCCTTCAATTGGCCATTGTTGTCTACGGAAACCAGACCACTTTCATTGGATTGAAATATGGTTAAATGAGTAACATCCTCTTTAGAACTATCTGTGTAATGGGCGGTTACCTGAAGCGATTTCTTTTGGCCGGGATTCATTACAAATTGGCTGGAATCAAGGGTGATCCGGTCGATTTTAGGGGTCTTTGCCGGGGTTTTGGGACATCCATCGATTACCCATTGGCGTAATTTTTGAAAATTAGGATCGTCCAGAGTTAGTTTTTTACCTCCGCCATGAGCCACCTGGCCCGAAGCCTTTTTCAAAAGTAAACTTGCATCTGGGGAGTTAGGGAAAATTCGACGGCCTCGACCTTCCGTGGTAATTGCCTCATGGTCCGCCGCACTGTCGTAACCCAAAAGCGATAATGAAAAACCGTTTTGACCTCTGGCCTTTCCATGGCAGGAACCCGAATTGCATGCATATTTTGCCAAAATGGGCTGAATATCCCGCTCGAAAGTCACCTGGGATTGGGCATTAACCCAACAGCTTCCCCAAAGGGCACCTAACAATGTCAGTATTAAACGCACGGTTGTCATGGTAAATTGGCCACAGAGGTTGCGGCGGAATAAGGCGTTTACGCTTGGCGAGATAGAGTATTATAACATATGCCGTGCCCGCGAGCATCCCCAAGAGTTGGGGATTTTCAAATTTTTGACCATTGGAAGCAGGAAGGCCATGGTGGTTCCCATCCCTCTTAAACCCTGGACGGTTTATATACTCCGTTGCCGAGATGCGAGTTTGTACACAGGGGTCACCAATGACCTAAAAAGGCGGGTGGAACAACACCAAAAAGGAATTGCTTCACGGTATACCCGGGCCCGATTGCCCGTAGTCGTTGTTTACCATCAGGCCGGATTTGACCAATCTTCGGCTCTCAAGCGTGAAGTAGAAATTAAGAAATGGAGTCGCATTGAAAAACTTAAGTTTATAAAAAAAGCCCGGAAAAAATCCGGGCTTGGGTAAGTCAAACAGGTTTGAGAAAGCCACCTATTTTGCGGGGGTGGTGACCTTGCCTGTTGCGGCAAATTCCACTCCGCGAATCAATAGGGTTTTGTATTCGGGGCTACTTTGCATGGCTTCTGGATCGTGGCCCAGAACATTCTCCACCACCCGACCTTTGCCATATTTGGCAACCCAAACCACAGCTTCATTCTTGTCCGTGTTTTTAGGATCGATTTTCTTGTCAGACCATGCGGTAACCAAAATTTCACTGGAAGGAAACATCACCGAATTTTGGTACAGTTCATCCCGGCCATGCTTGAATTCCGAAATTCCAAGGGTGATGGGGTGTTCTTTGCGAACGGTTACGGTGAATTCGTGCATTTTTCCGTGGTTACCTTGTTTGCGCCAACCACCGGCAATCGCTTTTTCGAATTCTTTATTTAGACCGGAATCGGCGGTAAATGCCGCGGAAGACCAATGGTGAACATACAGTCCTTTGCCTGACTTTACCGCTCCAAGGAATGCTTCCTTGTTGGCATCCTTCCAAACGCTATCGGGATTGTTTTTTGCACCCTGTGGCGTGTCCCGATAATTCAAAACCAAGGCATCATACTTGGCAAGATTCTCCTCTGTTAAGTCTTTGCCGGGAGATTCTGTGAGGTCTACTTCCATTCCAGCGGCGGTTAAAGTCTTTTTGATCAAGGGGGCGGTTTCTTTCCACTTATGGAATTCGTCGCCTGTGATAATGAGGATCTTGGGCCCAGCAGCCAAGGTGAATCCCGCTAAAGCGAAAAAGGATAGCATGCCAAGTGTAAAGCGCATCGGTAATTCCTTGTAAAGTGAGGACATTGAGGGGTGAAATTATTTTCTAGGCATTTTGAATCCCGGATACAAGCCACAGGCCTCCAACCTCCTTCCCTGATCCCTAGGATGATAGTGTGAATTCTTGGAAAATTAAATCTGTCATGAACTACCAAAACCACCGCAAGTCTTTGGCCGCCATTGGCAAGGAATTCCATACCAACAAATGGTCCCTTGGTACGAGCAGCAACTATTCAGTGGTTGTTTCCCAAAATCCTCTCCAACTCCTCCTTACCGCCAGTGGCAAAGACAAAGGAGCATTGGAACAATCCGATTTCGTGGTGGTTGACGAGGATGGAAATGTGATAGAAGGCGCACCGGGCAAGCCCTCCGCAGAAACGGGGCTGCATCTTCTTTTGGCGCAACTTTCCAACACGGGTGCGGTGCTCCACACTCATTCGGTTTGGGGAACAGTCCTATCGGATGTATTCGCCCCATCGGGCGGATTTTTCATTGAAGGCTATGAAATGTTAAAGGGTTTGGAGGGTATCAAATCCCACGAAACTAAAAAATGGATCGACATTTTCCCAAACAATCAAGATATTGCCGCCTTGGCAAAAATGGTTAAAACACGCCTCGATGACGCCAGTAATCCAACCACCCATGGGTTTCTTATTCAAAACCATGGGCTTTATACTTGGGGTGCCACCCTTTTTGAAGCTCGTCGTCATATCGAAATTTTTGAGTTCCTTTTCGAGTGTGTTGCATTACGACGGATGATGGCTTGATTTCAAAATTCTAGGAGGAAAATCCATGGCAATAATTACCATCCCAACCGAAAATCGAAACATTGAAGGCGTGGAGGAGATCCGTAACTTCTTGGCCCCGCATGGCATTTGGTTTGAGCGTTGGCCACTTGGGGAGAGGGTCGATCCCAACGCCCCTCCCGAGGACATACTTTCGGCCTATGACAGTGAGATAAAAGCCCTCATGGCTAAAGGTGGATTTGTTGTGGCGGATGTGGTTAATATAACCTTGGAAACGCCCAACCTTGAACCCCTTCTTGATCGATTTCGTGCGGAACATACCCATTCCGAAGACGAAGTGAGGTTCATTTTGCGGGGTAATGGCTTATTTCATGTACATCCCGACAATGGGCCGGTATTTGCCATTCAAGTTACAGCGGGTGACATGATCAATGTTCCTAAAGGAACCAAACATTGGTTTGACCTGTGCAAAGATCGAACCATCCGGGCGATTCGTCTTTTTCAGGAAACCGCCGGTTGGACTCCACTCTATGTGGAGCAATCCATAAGTGGAGAATTTGTTCCCCTTTGTTTTGGACCTCAGGATGTGGCGGGCTTAGCTAGGCCCACCGCGCTAAAGATCAAATCATGATTTCCTTAAATCAAGACATAAAGATCCTTCTATTTGACATTGAAGGAACAACATCTTCTATTGCTTTTGTTCACGAGGTGCTTTTTCCTTTTGCCCGAAACAACGCCCTTGAGTATTTGACAAAGCATTGGGATTACCCTGAAGTCTTGGCGTTAGGGCAAAAAATAATCGAAGAAGCCCGGAACCTCATTAAGGAGGATCGTTTCGATTTTGGATTGCCTACCCCTGAATTGGCATTTCAGGCTGTGTGCCAGCTCATGGATTGTGATGCCAAAGTAACCGGGTTAAAGCATCTTCAAGGCTTGATTTGGAAGGAGGGATTTGTCGCAAAACAGATTCAATCCCATGTGTATCCTGAAGTTGCCAAGGCATTGGAGTCTTTTAAGAAAAATGGCTTTCGCCTGTTTATCTACTCCTCCGGGTCAATCCAGGCCCAAAAACTATATTTTCAACATACCATCTACGGCGATTTGTTATCTTTTTTCGAGGGACATTTTGATACAACAAGCGGTAATAAAACGGATTCTCAAAGTTATCAAAACATTAGTGATAAAATTGGCGTGAAACCTTCCGAAATTTGTTTTTTTAGTGATGCGGTTAAAGAAATCTTTGCCGCACGCTATGCCTCTATGCAAACCGTTTGGGTGGTGCGACCGGGGAATGGCCTTTCAGACCCTCCCGAAGGCCCCCAGATCACAAATTTTGGGGAATTGGCTTTGGGTCCCCAGTAACCAACCCCTGTTCCCATTTCAGAACCAGTATTGAATCCTTACTTTCCCATTCCAAGTGCCCGTTGGATTTCCATTTCCATTTCTCGAAGTACGGCACTGGTTGGGCCTCTATCCGGCGGGTTTCGCCAAAGGATATTGCCGGAATCATCTATTAAAACCAAGGTTGGGAAGGATGTTACTTGAAATTGGGTACGGACCGGGCAATCTTCACTGCCAATTTGTCCTAAAAGTGTGGTGTAATTAAGACCATACCGACCTCGAACAGAACGAACCTTTGCGGACCGTTCCGGAATGGAGCCTTTCTCATAAGCAATGCCCACGATTTCCAGACCATACGATTTGTAGGTTCTTTGTAAGGTGACCAAATGTGGTAATGTGGTAAGACAAGGACCACAAGTTGAAAACCAAAAATCCAGTAAAATCAACCGGCCTTTGTGGTGTTTTCTAAATTCCCAAGCGTTTCCATCAAGGTCTACCAACGCAAAATTTTCCAATTTCTTCCCTATCAATTGGCAAGAAGGAACAGGCGCATCGGGAATGTTTTCTTTAATGGGAAGAGTTGTCACCCCTAATGTGGTTTCAGGCTTTACAGGTGGAATTGCCAAAGTGGGCATCAAGGAGGGCATCATCCCAAGGTCTCTGGCTATCCGTTCAGGTTTTATCGTGCTGGTGGCTGATCCGGTGGCTTCCGATGCATTGGGAGCCAAGGAAATGGGTGGGGCAATCAACCCAGGTTGAGAGTTGGCAGGATTCGAATCTTCGTGGATTTCAATGACCACTTGGCTACTAGGGGATGCAACGACAGCTGTACCCGTGTAGAGGAGGGAGCGATCCCGAACCCGTGCGGTTAGTTGATAGGTTTTTCCCGGTTTCAGCCCTTGAATCGTGAAATTTCCCAAGGCATCGGCACTAACCTCAAATTTTGAAGGATTGCGATTGGATAGGTTTTCTTCCTGCAAATCGACGATTTGAACAAACGCATTATTTGGTCGGCGCTGCTGGCGATCCACAACGATCCCCGTAATGATCCCACTACTTAAGGGTGAACTAGGGGAACTTGTTGCTACCCCCGTGCTACCATTTAGTGGTTGTACAATTGGAGATGTGGCACCCGGTTGAGGAGGCCATTGGGGTGGTTTTGGATTGGATGTGGTAGTTGCCTGTGGGATGGTTTTAGCGGGATCAGGATTTTTTGGCATTCCATTACAACCCAAGGCTATTGAGCCCAAAGCTAATGGAATGAACAGGAAATACCCTATCCTAAACCCCACAATAATTCCTCATGACCAAACAAAATAACTCTTTCCCATTTTTGGTGAAAAAATTACCCCATTGTGGTATAGAAACCATTGCACGAAAAACTTGCCGGGTCAATTTGGCACTTTAAGCAAAACCACCAAAAACTTCCCCCAGCCTCGCCGTGCGCTATGGCTTTTGGTATTTTCGGCACAATCCGGACTTTTGCTTAGCCAGAGTTGGGATGGGGGTTAATGTTTGGCCCGTTTTGAACAATGCGCATGAGGAAATAGCTGCTTTTGATTTAGGTGGCCCGTGGGATCAAAACCTAAATCAACGAATTCTCCCTGTTTTTTTACCTCAGGCCGATTTTTGATATCGTCCCAAAGTGCTTGGCTGATCCAAATGTTTTCCAGTTCAAGGGAATTTGGGATGATAGCCATTCGAATCTCGTTCCAACGGGGCCTCCAACAAGATTCTAAGCCGGCCAGAATGCAGTCTTTATCCGTTGGAAAACTCAATGGCAATTTGGAACGCCATAGAAATCGGGCGGTTAGATTGTTCATTCGAAAAGGAATCGGGTCAATTTTGGCCAAAAAGTGGTCTGTTGTCAGGTCAGCAATACCAACACCTGTGGCATTCCCATGGCTTTCTGGGGAAAGGTCCAAGGCACAAATCCGGGTGATACAGGGTTTGAATTCCTCGGTAACCGTTTCCATCAAAAGACGCCCCACCACATTGGGGTCGATCCCTGCCCCAGAATAGTTTTTGCCAACCTCTCCAACAATCAAAAGGTCACATTGGTCAAAGGGCAATCGAGCCATCCATGCCCTTGCAAGGTCAAGTATTTCAGGTTCCCTTTGGAGAAGCCTAGTTTTGTCAACAATTTCCACAAAGGCGGTGTTTTCCCGGGCGTTTTCAACAATTGCCAAACCGGCCTCGAACGGTGAATTTTCCAAAATTACTTCTACTGTTTTGGGCATCATATCCCTTAAACCAGCGATTCCCCATAAATGATGTTGGGAGGCACCTTCCCGTTTTCCCAGTCCAATGACAAGCATTTTAACAATGCCACTTTCGTACTTTCCCCGAAAATCGGTGTGGGGTTTGACTCGGGAAAGGGTTACCACATGGTCGGCTAGGAATGCATTTTTGTCCCAATAAACGGGCTCCCCCCAACTGTTGGTACCAATTACTTCTACCGCCATATCGGTTTTAACGGGAACCCCCAAAGCACTTTCGCTTATCCCATATTCCGCTAACAGTTCCCGTTGTCCCTCCGCATTCGCTCCACCATGACTTCCCATGGAAGCCACCACAAACGGAATCCCGCCTCGTTTTTGAACGAAATCAATGGTTGCTTTTACCATTTTTTCAATATTTGCAATTCCCCGGCTTCCCACACCAATTCCAACCGTTTTGCCAGGTTTTAGCCTTTGGGCAAAATCGGAGGCATTCCAAGCATCCAAAACAGCCTGATAAGGATCGACCACCTCGGGCTGGCTGTGGCTTTGAGTTATTTGCACAATTTGGGGAATCTGACACATAACAATTCTCTTCCTTTAACCTGCTATTTTCTTAGGGAAATGAAGGCAGTCCAACACCCCCGGGATCTCAAGGGTTGGGTTGACAATGGAGGCTCAGTATGGGTATGGCTAGGGTCAGGTCAATAGTTCGTTGTTTGGTTATTTATGCCAAGAACCACCAATCCAGTATTCAGAAAATGGATCATTCGGGGGATTTCCGTCGGCGGATTGGTGGGTTTGTTTCTCCTTTTGGGAGGGTTCCTGACCTGGACCAGTCCTGCAATAATTCAAAACCTTTTGGTCGACCGAATACGCAATTTTCTTAATGATACAAAGGTTCATATTGATGGAGTTCATGTCAATCTTTGGGGCGGGATTACGGCAAATGGTTTACGCTTAGGTCGCGGTAACAGT
Organism: Gemmataceae bacterium; assembly: GCA_009691815.1. Taxonomy (GTDB): domain Bacteria; phylum Planctomycetota; class Planctomycetia; order Gemmatales; family Gemmataceae; genus SYLG01. The sequence goes on from SIAL01000003.1 coordinate 21,498, forward strand.
TTTGATTCCGTGGATTTTTTGAATATACCAAGGGCCCAAATTGTCCATGACAAGGAAGCAATCTTGGAAGGGCGCTTAGCCATTCGAAGAATTGAGCTATTCCAACCAAGTCTAAGAATCATTCGAAATCCCAATGGATCACTAAATGTTGACGGAATGATTCGGCAATCCGCGGCGGTTACTGGGGAATTGCCCTCCTGGTCGGTTCACCAAGGCCAGGTGGTATTTGAAGATCGACTGAAAACGAATGATGGCTCAAGGCTTCCCAATTTAGAAATTCGCGATTTGAAATTGGCCGGGATGCAAGATACCAGCAATAAAGTGCGTTTCGAAATGTCCGGTCACGGGGATTGGCTTGGACCATTAGCCTTGGTTGGCCAGAGGGTTGGCAGAAAATCCCCCATGGTTATGGATCTCCGGCTAGACAGCATCGCAATAAAAGCTGGTTTATTACCAGTAATTGCTCAAATGGATCCCGGCATCGCCTCGTGGATTCGGCAATTGTCCGGAACGCTACAGGTGAAGGCACGAGGTGAAATTCCACCGGATGCTAACTCGACGATCCCCTTGCCCCGGTCGATTCAAATCAGTTTGCGAGAAGGTACTTGGGGGTTACCTGTGGGGGATATGCGCATTGAAAAATTGGAAGGGGAAATGGATGCCGGGTTCCAAGGCATTGAAAAATTGGAGCTTCGGGGAAAATGGAATGGGGCAAATATTCTGGCCCGGATGGGAAAGTGGGATATTCCATGGGATCCAAAATTGCCCAAATTAACCTCCCAAGATTACCCCAATGAGGTCCAAGTTGAGGTGAAGGGCATCCGAATTAATCAAGAATTGCTTCAATCGTTTGGTCCTTCCCTAACAGGCATACAGAGAAGTTTTCAACCCGATGGTTTGGCGGATATCTTCATTGTGATGAAGAAAGGGAAAAAGGACCAAATATCAAATGCAATGGAGGTGGCTCATGGGGCGGTTCCTGAAATTGACCTAGAAATTCGTCCACTTGGGATGAATTTTGTTCCTGAAGTGTTTCCCTATCAAATACGCGATGGCAAGGGCAAAATTATTTGTAAAATCCGCCAAGGAATGCTCGAGAAGGTTGATGTGGAAATTCAAGGGAAAACGGCTGGCGGCGGCGATATTCGAGTAATTGCCCATGGGAAAGGTCGAAATGGTTGGGAATCTTTGATTGTAAAAGTAGATGTTAATAATGCTCCTATTGATTTGGAACTTCGACAGGCACTTATCCTTAAACATAGGGAGACATTTGACCAATTTCAACCTAGTGGACGAGCCGATTTGAATATCCTGGTGGAAAAGATCCCGGGATTGGAAAAACTAAAAACAGATATTGAAGTTCGTGTTAAGGATTCCAAACTCGTTTATCGTGCTTTCCCCTACCCTTTGGAAAATGTTTCAGGGTTGTTGAAATTTAAGGAGGGAAATTGGTTCTGTGAAAGCTTTCAAGGCCATAATCTTGGAGCGAAGGTCTATTTAGATGGGAGATCTTGGCAATTTAACGAAATTTCCCCTGGGAGCCCGGCCACCTTACGAATCCTTCTCCGTGCCGAAAACCTTCCTGCGGATAATCGCCTTAGAACCGCCTTGGATGTACCCCAACTCCAAAAAAATGGTAATCTTGCTTTAATTTGGGACGAGGTTGGCCCGGAAGGACTACTCCGAATCGATGTGGATGTTGTGGATCGACCTGACACCGGAAATGGTTTGGAAATTAAGTTAAAAGTTCATGACGGCCAATTTCGGCCAAAACAGATGCCTTATTTATTTGAGGGTGTTAGTGGGACCTGTCAGATTCAGACCGGACGAGCCGAAATCGAAAACCTGAAGGCACATCATGGCTCCTCTAGGTGGCAAATGGCAAAGGCCACTGCCCTATTTAGTGATAAGGGTGGGCTCCATTTGAAATTATTTCAAGTTCAGGCGGATCCCCTGGTTTTAGATCCCGCAACCATTCGAGTATTACCTATTCCCCTCCGAAGGGGCTTAACTGGGGTTACCTTGGATGGTCCAATTGGTGTCAAACTGGATTTGGCCATGGATTTCCCCGCGGACTCGAAACGATTGGTGGTAAGCGAATGGGACGGTAAAGCATTTTTGCGTGACACCAAGATCAGTACGGGTTTAAGCTTTGAGCATCTCCGAGGGGCGATCCATTCCCGTGGGAAGCACAACGGCCAATCTTGGAATGGGGTATCGGGACGAATGTTATTTGAAGAAATGTCAGTGTTTGGCCAGAAACTTGAGCAGGTTACAGGGCGTTTTGAAATACCCATTGATGAACCAACCTGTCTACGATTTGCCGACCTTCAGGGGAAACTCTACGGGGGCCAAGTAGGTGGCGAAGCTCGTATCGATTTTTTAGCGACAACACGGTATGATCTGCTGCTCAAGGCAACCCAGATTCGGCTCGAAGAGTTTGGAAGGGTAAACTTGGGAGATGCTAATTCCATCCAAGGATTGGCCGCCGCTACCTTACACCTTGGAGGTATTGGGACCGATTTTCAAGGATTGAGGGGGTATGGTAGTATTGATGTTCCCCAGGGGAAACTCTACAAATTGCCCGTTTTCCTGGACCTTATTAAAACATTTGGTTTTCGTATTCCGGATGGGACAGCCTTTGAACAAGCGCATGCCTTGTTTAGCGTTGATGGGGCTCTTTTGCGATTTCAGCAATTGGATCTTTTCGGCAACGCCATCAGTTTGCGGGGGAAAGGAATAATCCCCATGGATGGTAGGAACATCGCCTTAGAATTTCGAACAGATTGGGCCAGAGTCGCACAGTTTTTGCCAACGGGCTTTGATATCGTTCCAAACGCCATAAGCGAACAGATGTTTTTGGTTAAAGTCCAAGGCAGTTTGAAGAATCCCAAAATTGACCGAGAAATACTTCCCGGTTTGACCCAACCCTTTCGTAAAGTGTTCCGCCAAGGTTGGTTCGGGACCACCGGTTCCCAACGACCAGGAGATCATTGACTATGGGCACCCTATTATTTCGCATGGTAATGTTTGAGCTGAGCCGTGTTTTCATCGTCGCACTGATTGCGATAACCATGATCCTCTTATTGGCAGGGATTGTGACCGAAGCAGGGCAACATGGATTGGCTCCCCGCCAAATCCTAGCCGCTATTCCTTTGTTGATTCCCAGTACCTTGCCCTACACCATTCCGGCAACCACTCTATTTGCGGTTTGCGTCGTATATGGGAGACTAAGTCAAGACAACGAAATATTGGCCATTCGGGCCGCGGGAATTAATGTGTTTGAGGTAATCAAGCCCGGATTGGTCCTAGGTGTCGCAATGAGTTTGATGACCATGGTCCTCTATTTTCAAATCATTCCGGTAACCCATGCCATGCTTCGCGCCTTAGTGTTCCAGGATGCCGAGGAATTACTCTATACGATGTTGGGGAAACAGGGAACATTGAGCCATGCCAACCTTCCTTACGCAATGATTGTGAAAGGGGTCCAGGGGCGAAAGCTAATTCATCCTACCTTCAAAAGGCGTGATGCAAAAGGCGATATTGACCTTGTCGCCCAAGCGCGAGAAGCGGATTTGCGGGTCAATTTGGCAAAAGGACAATTGCTAATCCATATGCGCCATGGGACCGCCAGTTTTCAGGATGGATCCAGAGGATATTTCGAGGACAGAGTTTGGGAAGTCCCGTTACCAAGTAATCTAAGCAGCGAAACTAGCAAACGGGCGAGAGATTTAACTTGGCAGGAAATCCTTCAAAAAAAGGGGGAGTGGATACATACTTCCATGAAAACAGGCCAAGAAATAGTTGAATTTACCAGTATACAGGGAGAGGCTACCGATAAGGCTCAAGCCGAAGCACACCTTAAAAACCTGGTTCAACGGAAAAAGCATGAAATTCAACAAGCACTGTTTTTGGATGTTGAACTATTGATGCGCCCTGCATTGAGTTTGGGCTGCTTTGTGTTTATTATGGTAGGCGCGCCCATTGGTATTTGGCTTAGTAAAAGTGACTATTTAAGCGCTTTTATTACCTGTTTTTTACCAATTGTCCTCGTTTATTACCCACTAATGCTTTGTGGTACAGGGATAGCAAAAGAAGGAAAAATCGATCCCCTCCTCCTTGTGTGGGGGGCCGACATTGTTTTGGCAATCGTTGGAAGTTGTTTCCTTTGGAAGTTATGTCGGTCCTAAAGCAAGGTGATTTCATCCAACCCAAATGTTTGTGGGGATACCATTCCGAAGTGGTTGGGTTTTCCAAAACTTAAGGGGCTAGGAAAACAGATCCGGTATCGTGTTCATCAAAGATCTTTCCAACAATTTCTTCCAGCACATCTTCTAAGGTGAGTATTCCCAAAGTTAAGCCCGAGGAATCCCGAACAATTGCCATATGCCGTCGATTTTTCCGAAAAAACTTTAAGGCGTTTATAGCTTGTTCCCCGGAATCAATAAAAATCGCCGGATAGAGGGCATCCTCAAGAATGACCAGTTCGTCCATGGTTAATAAAAACAAAAGATCTTTAACATTGACTATGCCGACAACATTGTCCATGGTTCCATCGTAAACAGGCAATCGGGTGTGAACTCTTTCCCTTAATTCTTCCAAAACCGAATGCGGTGAAGTGTGCAGTTCCAACCCATTGACCTTATTTATGGGGATCATGCAATCGGCAACAGTTTTTGAACTTAAGCGAAACACATTTTCCAAAACATCCGCTTGCTCCGAAATGATTACCCCCGCCTCCTCCGTGTCCTCCACAATCTTTAAAAGTTCTTCCACCGAATGAGCATGTGCATGAATTCCGGGATGGATAAAACCTGCCCTTCGCAAAAGGAAATTGCCTGTTGCGTTCATAATATAGACGAGCGGTTTGGAAATCATGAGAAAATAATGGACCGGGTCGGCAAGGGTAAGAAGCACCCGGTCCGGGGACTGAATCGCAATAGTTTTGGGAATCAATTCTCCGAAAATCAAATGCATAAAGGAAACAGCAACGACGGCGACGGTACTACAAAACGAATGGAGCGCAATGTAACTTAACCAACCATTTAACCAAGGATCAAGGCCCCTCATTAGAAAGGCTGCCATGGTGACCTCGCCAACGGTCCCAAGGGTAATGCTGGCAAAAGTAATACCCAGTTGGGTTGCCGCCACCGCTTGTTCCATTTGTTTCTGGATACCAAAGGCTCGAAGTGCTTTTAGGTCGCCTCTTTCGGCAAGGGATTCCATCCTTGTTTTGCGGGAAGCAACCAACGCAAATTCTGCGGCGACAAAAAACCCATTAAGGGCAATGAGGCCGGGAATCAAAACAATCAAGGAGAAAAATTCCCAAGCCGTCACCTATGCGTCCATCCCAAGCTTTGGAGTCTATTCCGGATTCAAACCCGGGTACCGACTCCTTGATTGGTTATTGTATATCGAAATATCTTCCCAGAGGGGGTTCAAACAATTGGTTTTGACTAATCCGGCCAATCTACCTTTCAGCACCCACTTGCCCCATAGACTGGCCTGCTCAAATTTCCGAGAACCATTGAAAAGCATTCCACCACTCCCCTGATGATATATTTCTTCCCGGTCTTATCTTTGGCTGAGGAGGTCCCTTAACCAACAAGGAAAAATATTTCCTTTGGGTTCCCTAGAACAAAAATCCCTTTGGGCTAACTGAAAAAGCGTAGGAGTTTGCTTCAAGCGTGCAGGTAAGGATTCAACGCTAGGCGGTGAACTCCTGTTAGAGTTAGATATAACAAGGAAAGGTACCGTTTGGATTGAGGAAAAAGGTATGTTCAATGGAATTGCGGAAGGGCATTGGGCCATTTATGGATTGGCAATTGCCATTGGGCTTGTTGTTGGAATTTGGCAAAGGAACCGGGGAAAACCAACATGGGTTGGAATTGTACTGGGAGCCATTTTGGTTGGATTAATTTTCCTATTATCGCTCTTTTCGGAATCACCCAAAGAACAGATGGCAACAACCATTCAAAACATGGCTGCGGCGGCTTCGAAGGGGAATTTTTTACAATTCCAGGAAGGGCTTTCCCCGCAATTTCTACATCAAAGTCTTGGATCTGGCCAGAGTTTGGTTAATTACCTTAAGCAATGGAGGGTAAGAATATCCCAAACTCGAGTGGTGGTTTGGGATTTTTCGTTACCCAAGGACGGCCAAGGGACCCAATTGGATTTTATGCTAAAGGCCGAAGCTCAATCCGAACGCCCCTATTTGGTTCGGGTTCGTGCCAACATGGAAAAAAAAGGCGATGTGTGGGTGATGAAAGGTTTTAAACTTTTCAATTCGATCAATGAAAGGGAGGAAATATCCCTCCCCTAAAGGGCTAAAAAGCCGTTACTGCCTTGAGCAAGGATCGCATCCGACCATCTCAACCGATCTACCCACCGTCAATTGGGAACTGTTGCAACTTGAAGATGTGGGAAGCATCCCATATTTACACACTAACCTTGCTTGGCGACGGCAGGCACAACCTTCCAAAGTCAGCAGGGTGACGATTGCAAATGCAAACCACAAAACGCGACTCATGATCCATCCCCCTGATTGGATTGGCTAAAGCCCCAATCCAATCAAGCATGTCTCCTCCTTGGGGAATTGGCAAATTACTCGATGAAAAGTTTTCAAAAATCAAACCCCAATCCCAAATGTGTCCCGATTGCAATGATAATGCCGCCGTCCTGGCCAATTATCATTTTCCCTAAGGATTTTAACCTTACGGGCAGGGGTTGAAATAGGCTGGGGGGCAAATATTAGCGGATTGCATTGGCATACAAGCGGGCATCATACCCGGAGGGCAAGGCTGGGCTTGGTGACCGGGCTGAGGATGCTGTTGTGTGTTCGTGGGTTGGTTGCGATGAAACAACCCACCATTTCTACAACCCGACGCAGCTCCCGTAAGGGCAAGAATTCCGGCGAGCAAAATAACCTTTTTAGCCTTCATGATAAAACTCCCAGGTCAACATCCTGATGATTTGAAAATCCATCCATCCTGGGGATTTCTGTACCAAAACTGTTACGGAAACCAGTAGAAACCAAAATCATGTTTCATGCAATTCAAATCTTAAAAGATCTTGAGGGCTCTGGGATAATCGTGAGGATTGTGGCGATAATGCACAAGGGGCCGCTTAGGAAGCAGCCCCTTGGAGGTGTCAAATGCGATAAAACGCCACTTCTAGATATTGGACCAATCTATTAGGAAGGTTTGACCGTTGATATTTCGACTTCTGCCAATCCCTTTTCCAAAGTTTCAGGAGTATTTCCTTCCGTTGGTTTATCTTCCGCCGGGGGATCTGGTTCTTTTTGAACCGGGAGGATGGCGGAAGCTAAACCCGCATGAAATAGAATGGTTTCCATTTCCTCACCAATCAATTCTTCCTTGAGCAAAAGCTCGTCCACAAGGACTTCCAAATATTTCACATTTTCCTTGAGTAGTTCCACGGCTTTTTCATCCGCTTCAAGAAGAACCCGTTGAATTTCCTCGTCAATCAAGTTCGCCATGCCGTCGGAATAATCCCTTGCCTCTGAAAGTTCTCTTCCCAAAAAGACATGTTCTTCGCCCATTTTGAAGGCCATAGGGCCAATGCGAGAGCTCATACCCCAATGAGCAACCATTTGGCGGGCAACGCTGGTTCCCCGTTTTAGATCCGATTCGGCCCCGGAGTAGGGTTGACCGTAAATAACCCGATCTGCCGCCCTGCCTCCCAATATTCGAACGAGGTATCGTTTATAATAATCTTCCCCGTGATGGTGTTTATCCTCGTCAGGGGCAGTCCAGGTTACCCCAAGGCTTTGTCCCCTTGGAATAATGGAAACCTTTTGAGGCCTTTCTGAACCGGGCATCAACCAGGTAACCAAAGCATGTCCCGCTTCGTGATACGCGGTGCGACGCTTATCTTCTGTCGTCAGGATTTCTTCCCTTTTAGGCCCAATAAGGACCCGATCAATGGCAACTTCAAAATCAGCCCGGCCAATTTTTGTTTTGTTTGACCGGGTGGCAACTATTGCTGCTTCATTTGCCAAATTTTTCAGATCCGCCCCTGTCATTCCAATAAGGCGCCGGGCCAAAACTTCCAAATTGACATCATTGGCCAAGGGTTTGGTGCGGGTGTGAACTTTAAGAATTTCAACCCGACCTCGAACGGTGGGACGATCCACGGTTACATGCCTATCAAAACGGCCTGGCCGTAATAGTGCGGAATCCAAAACATCCGGGCGATTCGTGGCGGCCACAACAATTACCGTTTCGGAGGGCTGAAACCCATCCATTTCACTGAGAATCTGATTAAGGGTTTGTTCGCGTTCATCAGATCCACCACCCAGTCCTGCGCCACGCATCCGTCCCACCGCGTCGATTTCATCGATGAAAAGGATACAAGGGGCATTTTCCTTGGCTGTTTTGAACATATCTCGGACGCGACTTGCGCCAACACCAACAAACATTTGAATGAATTCTGAACCATTGATGCTGAAAAAGGGGACCCCAGCCTCGCCTGCGACAGCCTTTGCCAAAAGTGTTTTACCGGTTCCGGGAGGGCCAACCAGAAGAACCCCTTTGGGAATCATGGCCCCCAATGCCTGAAATTTCTCCGGGGATTTTAAAAACTCGACAATTTCTGAAAGTTCCGCTTTGGCATTTTCTGTTCCCGCAACATCATCAAAAGTAGTTCGTGATTTGTTTTTTTCATATCGTTTTGCCGGGCTTTTAATGTAATTGGACAAAAATCCACCCCCCATGGGGTCTCGGAATTTGGGCAAAATAAAGAAAAAGAAAACTAAAAACAAAAGGATTGGCAAGAAAAAAAACATAAGGGATCCCAACCCTGCATAAGGATCTTCTTGCTGTTCCCAATCCACCTTTCCGGATTGAACGAGCGCATTCAATCGGTCGGTGGTTTTAGTATCTTCAATGCGCGCACGGGTGACAAGGAATGTGTTTTTTTTGCTTAGGAGGGTCTTCAACTCGACATCCTCAAGAGGAGCCCCTTCCACTAGGTCAATTCGAATCCGATCCACGCCAACAAAAATGATTTTCTTAATATTCAAGCTGTCTTTAGGATGAAACAGCAATCTCACAAATGAACCATAATGGATTGGATTAGCGGCAGAATATTGACTGGAAACCAATAGAAGCCCCAAAACCATAGCGATCAAAATCAGCCAGCCCCAATTCCCCCCAGCAGCACCTTTAGATGGAACCTTGGCGGATTTTTTTTTGGAGGGTTTGATTGGGGGAGGCGTGCCCGGGTTTTTGGGGGATTGGGCCATGGTCTAGGATTCCAATAAAAAAAAGTTGCGACCACCCGGGCTCCTACCCTGATGGCCTTCACAGAGATTTTAGGCCCATGGCAGAAAAATGCCATGGCCTGTTTAACCAATTGAACAACCCAAGGGGATTGGGTTGAATAATCCAAGGAGATAGGGTTTATCCCTCGGGGGATGGGGAACCGGTTTCACTATCCGAATCTTGTTTAGGAACACTTAAAAATGCCGCCAATTCCGCAAAAGTCCCCATGTTTTTTCCTGTTTTTAAGGTATCAGGATTCACAACCGAGCCTTTAACGGGTTCTTTTTTAGATTTGGCGACCAATTGGGATTGGGCCAATTTATCCGCCTCGGTGCCAACCGGGGCGACATCCAAGGTAGGATCTTTTGCCCTAGGTTTCCCCTTACCCAATTGTTGTTTCATAGAGGTTCCTCGAGGGGGCAAATCCGCCAACCCTCGTGGAAGGGATTTAACTGGCCCCCGTTGATCTCGGGGTGGAGCAATGCCCGGTCCCCGGCCTCTTGGTGGCCCCCGATCAGGCCCCCGATCAAAACCCGGTGGCCGATTACCTTG